>NZ_CABDWS010000034.1 GCF_901447495.1 Haloimpatiens lingqiaonensis | reverse complement strand
AGTTAGCTTTGCTATACTCTTTTTTAAGTAAAACTAAATAAAAACCATAATATAATAAGTGCTCCGCACTAAAATAATATTAGTGTTATTGAAAAACTTATTGGAAATTAGTTTCCGAATTCACTCAATAATGTATTCTTAGGAATACCTATAACTGTAGCAGGTATGTTCGTTGCTTTATATTCATTAGCAACTATTAATCGTAATTCTAACGCAATGCTTTCCATTATATTATTAATATCTTTATCTTATTTAATGGTAAGTAATTTAAAATTCAAAAAAGTATAATAGCAAATATAAAAAATTATCTCAAAATAAACTTATTTTGAGATAATTTTTTTATTCACTAAGTTTAAGCTCCTCATCAATTTCTGTAAGTATATAGTCATATTGTAATTTTTCCTTTATAACATCTGATTTTAATTTGCAATACTCTGAATAATTTCCCTCTATATGATCTAAAGTTTTAACTATATCATCAATTATATCACCTAATTCATCTGCTCTTTTTATGGCCTTTCTCACATCGCTTTTACTAGATAATGCAATTTTATTTAACTCATCTGCTCCCCCTACTAAAAGCCTATAAGAATTTACTAGTTTCAGCAATAAGTCAGCTAGGTTATTTACATCTATAAAATAATTATTGATAACTCTTCTATTAGTCACATAATCACCTTTATAACTCTTGTTATATAAAATTATATATGTGAAATGTAAATATTATTACTACATTGTCCAAATGATTTCTTATCTTATATAATAATAAGCCAATGTTATAATTATATATACCGCTCCCAAAATAGCTCCCTCAAACCAATAACTTTTTCCATCTTGAAATACCAAAAATGACATACCTATGGCTAAAACACTAATTATTATTTCAAAAGAGGAAAATACAAGAGTTAGCGGTTCTAATAAAACACAAGATAAAATAGTCAATAACGGCGTAACAAATAAAGATATTTGTATACTAGAACCTATGGCTGTTTCTATACTCATGTTTATCTTATTATCCAAAGCACACATAACCGTAGTTACATTTTCACCAATGTTCCCCAAAAGAGGTATGAGTATTATTCCCAAAAATTCTTGAGAAACCTTTTTAGTTTCCACTAAGGTTTTTACATTAAATATAAGTTTTTCACTTATAAAATACAGCATAACAGCTATGAAAATTAATTTAATAACTGTTAAAAATAACTTTAATTTATTCTCTACCCTCTCTTCTTCCTCAACTTCTTCCCCGTCTACCAAGAATAAATTTTTATGAGTACAAAATGAAAATATTAACCCAAGCAAATAAACAAATATCAAAACTAAAGATACTTTTACACTTATAGACTTTAAAGCCTCTTTTCCCAAAGGATATATGGTATACCTATTTAATGCACTTATGATTATAATAGCGGACATGGCTAAAATAAGCATATTAAAATTAGTTCTAGCTATTATTTTATTAAATCTCTGTTCCCTATACTTTAGTCCCCCAACTATAACTGCTATACCTAATCCTAAAAGCATATTACTTATTATGGATCCCAATAAAGCTGCTTTAGCCATAGGTATCATGCCATATTTAACAGACCAAATTCCCATCATTAATTCCGGTATATTTCCTATGGTTGCTGCCAGCATGCCACCTTTTTTTTCGCCTAGATAGGTAGACATATTAGAAGTAACATCTCCTAATAACACTGCTAAAATAACAACCAGCATACAACTGCTTATTATATTTATAATATAATATGGAGTGTTTAATAGTATTAATAGTACTACTAAGGATACTGCTATAATTACTTTTTTATTTTTCTCCATGCTTATCCATCCTCACTAATTTTCTCCCTATTACTTTATTCAAATTAGTAAAAAATTGTGACGAAAGTGGCATAGGAAAAATTTTAGAATGTAAAAAAGAAAGATAACATAATTTAACAACGTGAAATTTTGTTATCTTTCTTTTTGGACTTAACTTAAATCTTTTATTGGCGGCAGCCAGGTTAAATATATAAATAATAAATATTAAATATCAATTAATGTGGATTTTCTTCATTTTATTTAGAAAATCTTTAATTTATAAGAAAGAGCTCATAATATTTTTTTAGGCGGAGTCGTTCGCTTAGTCACCGATCCATAATTTCCAGTCCCTCCATTCCAAATGTATTAAAGGCTAAAACTCCTTAAGGAGTTTTAAGAAAATATAAATTCAAGAAATTCCATAGGAATTTCAACATTATTTGATATTTATATATTTTCGGTGGCTATAACCAATAAAAGACTCATGAAAAACAAAATATAGAATTCAACTTTAAGTGTAGAGTAAACAATAAAACAGCAAACTCTTTTATGATAATTGTCCCTAAAAGTATGATATAATTGAAAAATAAGTTAATTTACGCTAATTTAAAGTTAAAATTTTTAAATAGAAAAAATTATATAGGTTTATTTTTTATAAAAATTTAATATACTATAAATAAGAAAAGCTTAGTGCGTCAACACTAAGCTAAATCTTAGAACATTTATTTTGTTTTAGGGCTATTGGATGAAATTAATATAATGATAATTAAGAAAAGGTGCTAATCTTGTGAGTGATATGCTCCCTTTATGGTAGACAGTTAAAATAACAAAACTGTTTCCATGAAGGGAGTATATTTTTATGAGTAGAAAAGAATAGGAGAATGGAATTTAAATTGCACTTATTTTATGAAATAAATAAAAACTGGCGAAATATAGTATATTCGTAAGCGTCAAAGTTTTAGCACCTTTAATAATTCCAAGAATAGTATTAAAATATCCTAGTAAGGCATATTAGCGTTACTAGGATTAATTTTATTTCTTTTCTTTAATTTTCATATTTTCAGGGATCTTATGAGACCAAGGCATGAGATTCTCTATACTTTCGTTATCTTTTATATCTATTTTTGATAGATTATCAAATAGATAAACCAAGTATCTTTCTACAACTAAATTATTAGCCTTGGCAGTTTCAACAATACTATAAATATTGCTACTTGCAGTTGCACCCTTAGCAGTATTTGCAAAAAGGAAGTTTTTTCTACCTATTACAAAAGGTTTGATAGCTCTTTCAGCAGCATTATTATCAACTTCTAAAGAACCATCTAATAATACATTTTTTAATCCCGGTAAATGCTTTTTAGCATACTCAAGTGCCTTACCTAACGGACTTCTTGGAAGAGCATCTTTTATTTCTCTTTCAACATAATCAATAAAGTTATCTATAATTGGGGCTAGTTTCTCAGCTCTTATTTTAAATCTAATATCACAATAATTTTCATCACTTGAATAAGATTCTCTAAGTTCTTTTTCAAGCTTATAAATTTGCTCACAATAATTAAACCCTATTACTCCTCTAGAATTTTTTAGGGCTTCTTTATCTAAATCTACTATTATATTATGAAAGTATCTTCTTATGTGAGCCAAGCAGTATACTCTTGTAGCTTCGCTAACGGAATTGTATCCATTATATCCATCCGTTTGAAGAAAACCTTTAAAATCTCCTAAGAAATTCTTAGGGCAAGAGCTTGATCTAGTGCTCTGATAATCATATAAGATCACAGGCTTAGAGTTGGTATTACTCATATATAACCACATGTACTTTTTAGCTTTAGAAGCCTTGCCATTATCATTAATTACCTTTAAGGTTGTTTCATCAGCATTAATATAATTACGGCTAAGCAATTCTTTTTTCATATGGTTATATATTGGCTCCAAAGCATCTGCTGCAGACATAGTCCAATTGCATAGAGTCTGCCTTGAAAGAGTAGCACCCATCATATTAAAGTAAGTTTCTTGCCTATATAGTGGCATTGCATGTTGATATTTAAGTATTAGGGTATGTGCAATTAACTCATTTGAGGCCATGCTATTATAAAAAATAGTTTTAGGTGTTTCTGGTGAAACTATTTTACTTTCACCAGTGGCTCTTTCGCATGTTTTACAAGCATAGCTATAAACAACATGCTCCTCAATTATTAATTTAGCAGGAATGTATTTAACAACTTCTTTTCTAGATTTAACTCCGATAGGAGTAAGTTCTTCACCACATTCCTTGCAGTTAAGATCCTCACCTTCTAATTTATGTTCAACAACAACTCTTTCTAAATTAGCTAAATTGTCTTTCTTTCCAGTATAATTGCTTTTCTTGGCTCTTTTATATGTAATTTCCTCTAAAGTAGGTTCTTCTACCTTTGAATCACTATGTTTTTCAGCTTCGTTAAAAAAAGATAATTGGTTAGCATCTACTTGTTCACTGGATGCTCCGAATATCTTTCTATTTCTATTAGATATAACACCCTTTAAAAATGCTATCTCATTTTTAAGTTGTTGGATTTCTTTATCCTTTTCACTTAATTCTTCTTTGTTATTATTAATCTCTTCTTCCATTGATTCAACTTTGCTAATTAATAATTTAGTAGCTTCATCAAGTTCATTGTTTAAAATTTTGTGACTCATAGTTACCCCTTTAGCTTTATTTGATATTTCTATTATACCATAAAACCCTTGAAATTACTAGGTTTCAAGGGTTAAAAGTTGATATTTTTTTAATAATAGTTACTTGCTTTTACAGGTTTAAATTTAGATTTTGTTCTTACTTCATAGCCTTTTAAAAGCCAACGTAATTCATCAACATTAATCTTTAATGCATCATCAGCTGTCGCTGGCCATTTGAAGCGATTAGCTTCTAAACGATGATAATATAGCCAAAAGCCTTCATCAAAGTGAAGAATTTTTAATTTATCCATTTGCTTGTTACAAAAAACAAATAATGCTTTATCAAAAGGATCTAACTTAAATTGATTTTGCACTATCATAACTAATCCATCAATACTTTTTCTTAAATCTGTGTAGCCGCAGGCAAGATAGACTTTTTCTACCTTATCTATATTTAACATCTTAGAATTAACTCCTTAATTATTGCTGTTATTAAAGTAGCTTCGCTAACAGGAATAAGTATATTAGCATTGCCTACATTAATTTTCACTTCTTTTAATGTGGATTTATCTTCTTTAATATTATCAATTTTACTATTCAAAGAAATAGCCTGAAAAATAGTTTCTTTACTTTCATTACTTTCATTTACTTTTTCTATCCTTTTTTTATGGTAATAAAATTGACTCTTATTAAGGTTATTTTCAGCACAGAAATCTTTCACTGTTATTGTATCTTTAACAGAGTTAAATTTATTTAAATATTCCTCCCAGGTATCATTATCTAATTTTCTATACATAAGTAAACCTCCCATTGATAATCTTTTACTTAAGTTTATCAATGAGAGGATATGTTTTCTAGATACTTAATTTTTTACGCTTACGTATATTCTATGATAATTTTACAAATGAAAAAATTGAGAAGCACATTAAAATGTGATATATTGTTAATGTTAAAAATTATGTTTAAAATATTATATTTCCAATAATATTAATAAATTATTAATTTAATAATAATTTATTAATAGGGATATTTGGAAAGATCATATTGTAAAATTTTAAAGGGGGAAAGATTATATGCTAAAAAACAAAAGGATTTTTTCAGTGATCATAAGTGCTTCTTTATTGTGTGGAGCTTTAAACGTAACTCACGTTTTTGCACAGGACACTAATACAGTAACTACAAGACTATCAGGTAATGATAGATATGAAACTTCATTGGCTATTAGTAAGTCTGGTTGGGGACATGCTAATACAGTTATTTTAGCCACTGGATCAAATTATCCGGATGCATTATCAGCAGCACCATTAGCAAAATCAAATGATGCTCCAATACTACTAACAGAAAAAAATGCACTAAGCTCAAACATTATAGCTGAAATACAAAGATTAAAAGCTACAAATGCTATTTTAGTTGGTGGAACAGGTGTTATAAGTACAAATGTAGAAAATCAGCTGAAAAATATTGGAGTTAATTTTACCAGGATTGGTGGAGTTAATAGATATGAAACATCAAAATTAGTAGCGGAAAAATTGGGTACAAGCAATGGAATTATAGTAGCTACAGGTTTGGATTTTCCAGATGCACTATCAATAGCCCCAATTGCAGGAATTAAGTCCATGCCTATTTTATTATCCCCAAAAGATGGATTAGACCCAAGTGTAGCATCATTTATTAATGGTAAAAGTATACCCGTTTCATATATAGTTGGAGGAACAGGCGTTTTAGGAGATAAAGTAGCTTCAAGTGTACCAAATAGTAAGAGACTTGGTGGTAAAAATAGATATGAAACTAATCAAATTATTAATAATGAATTTGTAGGAAATATTAATTCAGGTACAGTTTTTTTAGCAACAGGAAATGATTTTCCAGATGCACTGAGTGGTTCAGCTTTATCAGCTAAAAATAATGCTCCAATTATATTATCAGACAAAAATTCAATTACAGAAGATGCTCTTAATTTTATAAGGAGTCAAAGTGTAAGAAATGTAACCATTTTAGGTGGAACTGGCGCCATTAGTGGAACTATACAAGATATACTTACTAATACTATTAATAATAACATAGTTATTCCAGCATCAGTAAGCTTAAATAAAACCACGGATACACTTTCAATAGCTAATACAGATACTTTAATAGCTACAGTATTACCATCAAATGCTACAAATAAGAATGTACAATGGAGTACATCAAATAGTAATGTAGCTACAGTAGATGCTGCAGGAAAAGTAACGGCAATAGGTGTAGGAACAGCAACAATAACAGTAAAAACAGTTGATGGGAATAAAATTGCAAGTTGTGACATTACAGTTATAAATCCAACAATTACCTCAATAGATGATATTTCAGTTAATGTAACGCAAAATGATAGTTATAGTTTGCCAAATTCAATAACTGCAAATATGAGTAATGGTACAACAAAGCAAGTTCAAGTTACATGGAAACCAAATATTGTAGACACAAGTAAAGTGGGCACATATATCTTTACTGGAACGGTATACGGGTATGATAAAGATGTTTTATTAACATTAAATGTAAAAAGCTACACTCCTAATCTATATATATATAATTATTCAGCTATTACAATAAATAATGTTTGTAAACAATTATCTCTTAATATTAATAATAATGGCACTAAGCCTATTTCGATAAATAAAATCGAAGTCTACGAAAAAGGTAAGATTGTAAATACTTACATTAAGAGTGATTTGATTAATTCAGGTATTTCAACAGAGATCGCACAAGGTCAAACTTGGGGCATGTCAATTAGTTATAAATTAGGAATATGGCTAGATAACAGTTATGTAAAATATTACGTGGAGTCTAATGGGAGTAGCTATGAATATACAATAAATATATCGTAAGCGATAAATTAACCAGTGTATGCAAAAATACAGGTGCCATCCGGCTAAGGATGACATTTGTAAATTATCAACTAAAATTGGTTCTTCGTCAAATTTGATGATTTTTAAAAATCATCAAATTTAACGAAGAACTCTAAAATTTACCCCTTTTTTGAACTATTCGCCAAAAGGTGGACAAAATCATGTTAATTGACTAAAAAGATCTCTAATAAGAGAGATTGCCTGTAATATTCTTTGTATTTTATAAGCTGTACTTTTTTATATTGTGCAGGTGTAATAAAACATATCTTCTTTTGGATCCTTTCATTGTTGTAGTACCTTATAAATTCCTTTATTGCATTAACCATCTCAACATCATTATTGATCTTTATTAAAGGATTACAAAGAACCTCGCTTTTAAGTGTGCAAAAAAAACTTTCCATTGGTGAATTATAGATTGGAGTCTCTTTTCTCGATAAACTTTGTATAAAATTATTGGCTTCTAGAATCTCTTTAAACATACCTGATGTGAATGCACAAATGTCCCTTCGGGAAGTGCGTTATCCTTTATATCTAATAATGGATTAACTGCTACTTTTAATGTTGCATTGTAACTTATACCCCAGCCCTCTATCATGTTAGTGCATAAATCTTTATTGTTGATAAATACTTATTCCACTTTTTTTAATAACAGTAACTTACTTTGTGCCTTTTTTATATAAATATTAAACCTCACTTAATGATGTTACGGAGAACCGTATCATAAGTAATGAAGAATTAATAAAATAGAAAATAATTTTCAAATGTTAGACAAATAGTAATTTGACGCACATCATCAACAAGGAAAAACTGAAGATTTTTTCGAGTCTTGGATGTTAGAAAATCACAAGTTATAAGGATTCCACCTATATTCGCATAATAAGGGATAGACCTTTTGATACTTTGCAAGTAGGATTTTAGTATCAAAAACAAAGGAGTGTTAAATATGAACCAATTATCTATAGGCAAATTTATTGCACAAAAGAGAAAAGAACACAATATGACACAGGAGCAACTTGCAGAAAAAATAGGCGTATCAAATAAGTCTGTTTCAAAATGGGAAACAGGAAAATGTATGCCTGATTACAGTGTGGTGCAAGAACTATGCAAAGAGCTTGAAATAACAGTTGCAGAACTAATGGACGGAGAAAATAGTGTACGCATATACGATGAGAAACAGATTATGGACCTGTTAAAAAGGACGCAAGATTTAGAGCAACAAAAAAATACTATGTATGGGATTTTACTAATTGTAATGGGTATTGCTTCCTTGGCTGTTTCTCATAGTATTGGTGGTTCTGATGTAAAAGATTTTTTTGCTGGATTACTTTTGGGGTTATCTGTTGGAGAAATGCTGGTTGGTGTTTATTGTCTGGGAAGAAGTTTAAGCAAAAGATAAATTTCCAATTTATCCAACAATTAAAGTTATACATACTTATGTATAAATCCTATTCATACCTAAGTATTTATCCTGGCTATCGCCAATAAAAGATTTTTAAAGCCCTTAAAAACAAGCTATAATTATTTAACTACTTCATTTAGTTAAATAATTATAGCTTGTTTTACTATTACATTTATTTAATTAAAGATTTTTCGTAACATAGTGGAGGAAAATCCTCCTTCAGTAGGCGTTTCCCACCCACCAAGCAAGTACTCTGTAACTGAAAAATCTGCTTTTAATGGAGTGATAAATGTGAAATTTAGGACTATTGAACTAGCCTTAGAACTTCTTTATTTGTCCATTTAAAGCACCGTTAAGAAGTTTTCATTGCCTGAGCGAGGAACGAGTGAGTTTGAAAACTTTAGGGGCTTTAAATGGACAAATATTAGAAGTTCTTGGCGTATTGTTCAAGTCCAAAATTTCACATTTATCACGGAATTAAAAGCAGATTTTTCCTATAGCACTTACTTCACAATCTATTCTTATTTTCCTAGAACTTGTTCTTTTAGTTTTAATCCAGTTGGAGTAATTGCAAGACCTCCAAGGGCTGTTTCTCTAAGTTCACATGGAAGTTGCTTTCCTACTCTATACATAGCCAAAACTGAATCATCAAAAGGTATCTTGCTCTTTACCCCCGCCATAACTAAATCTGCAGTAGTAAGAGCACTTACTGCCCCTGCTGCATTTCTTTTAGCGCAAGGTACTTCTACAAGGCCTGCTATAGGATCACATACTAAACCTAATATATTCTTAATAACAATGGAACCAGCATCTAAAGCCATGTCTGGAGTTCCACCCATCATTTCTACTACAGCAGCTGCTGCCATAGCTGCAGCTGAACCACATTCTGCTTGACAGCCACCTTCTGCTCCAGATAGTGTGGCATTTTTAGCTATTATTATACCTACGCCAGATGCAGTTAATAAGGCCTTTACTAACTCTTCATCGGTTTTATTTAACTTTTCTCCTGCAGATATTATAACTGCTGGAAGAATACCACAAGAACCAGCAGTAGGAGATGCTACTATTTTACCCATGGCTGCATTTACTTCTGAACAAGATATGGCCCTAGCCATAGCTTTAACCATAAATTCTCCTGTTAGGGTTTTTCCACTTTCAGAGTATTCTTTAAGTTTCTTTGCGTCTCCACCTATAAGCCCACTTATAGATATTACCTCTCTATTTAAAGCTTCTTTTGACGCTTCCTGCATTACGTGAAGATTTTTTAACATTCTATTGAATATTTTTTCTTTACTTACTCCTGTTTCTCTACTTTCTTCTCTTAAGGTATATTCCCATATGGTAATATTTTCTGTATTACATATATTTGCAAGTTCTCTACCAGTATCTACAAACATCTTATTCTTCTCCTTCCATTACAGGATTTATAACTTTTATACTTACTACTCCTGGAACTGATTCTATTTTGCGTATTACGCTTTCAGGAACAAGACTGTCTGTTTCAAAAGTCATGGTAGCTTTGGAACCTTTACTTTCCCTGTAAACTCTCATAAATGCAATATTTATGTTTTCTTCATAGGTTAAGCTAGTTATTTTTGAAATTATTCCCGGAGCATCCTCTTGTTCAATTATTACTGTAGGATAATCCCCTCTAAATTGTACTTCCCTTCCTTGAACATTGGAAACTAATATATTTCCTCCTCCCACAGAGGAACCAGTGACTTGTACTGTCTCTCCATTTTCCTTAGTTATAAGGAATTTAACTGTATTAGGGTGTACATCTCCTAAATCTGCCTCTTCAAATTCTATGTCTAAACCTTGATCCTTTGCTATTTCAAATGAATTTCTAAGTCTTTCATCCCAAGGTTCCATGCCCAGTATACCAGCTACTAATGCCCTATCTGTTCCATGGCCTCTATATGTTTTTGCAAAAGAACCATGCAATAAAAATTTCACTTTTACTATTTTTTGCCCCGCTATAACACTTGCAATTTTTGCTAACCTAGCAGCTCCAGCAGTATGTGAGCTGCTTGGTCCTATCATTATTGGCCCCACAATATCAAATACACTAAAGTTTTTCATTTGTATTCTCCTTTTTTAGTGATAAATATTTTAGAATTATGGTGTTTTTGCGTTATTTAAATTTATATTATGCAGTATATATTTCAAATCCTTATAAAATATATGCTAATATAATTATAAATTAAATTTAGAATTTGTCACTATTTTTTAATAATATTTTAATACTCATAAAAACAGCTTCCACCAATGAATTCTCTTAGTATAGAGTTATCTGGAACATATTTACTATCTAAATCTTTAAAAAACTTTAAAAAACTTTTTAATCTTAATGCCTCATAATAAATAGGACTATCTGATTTCACATTATTTAGCTGCTCTAATGCATATTTTTTTAATATACACAATTCATATACCAGTGTAGAATTAAACATCACATCTGCTTCCTCTTGAAATACAAATATATTTTTTTCCTCCCCACGCTTTATAGATGGCCACATGGCCAAGGTTTCTTCTGCTGCATATCCTCTTGATAAATAATCCCGTACCATCCTTCTTATTTTTCTTACGTCAGTGGTGGCTATTCTATTGTGATTATCTATATTTAATTGTGTAAGGGCACTTATATATATTTTAAATTTATTGTCTTTTGATATGGTTGAAGTAAGTTTTTCATTTAAACCATGAATTCCTTCTATTATTATTATGCCATCCTTAGGCATTTTCAATGTATTTCCCAGCCATTCTCTCTTTCCTGTTTTAAAATTAAAGGTAGGTATCTCTACTTCCTCACCATTTAATAGTCTATTTAATTGTTCATTAAATAACTCTAAATCCAAAGCTTCTATGGATTCAAAATCATAATTTCCATGTTCATCCTTTGGTGTTTTATGCCTATCTACAAAATAATCATCTAATGATATAGGTATAGGCATGAATCCATTAACTCTAAGTTGAATTCCAAGTCTTCTTGAAAAAGTAGTTTTTCCTGAGGAAGATGGACCTGCAATTAATACAATTTTAACTTTTTCTCTTTCATGAATCATGTCAGCAATATTGGCTATTTTCTTTTCGTGAAGCGCTTCTGCTACCCTTACCATGTTTATAATATCTCCATTTTCTACTTTATCATTTAAAGCACCTACATCACCTACATGAAGTATCTTTCCCCATTTTTCTGTTTCATAAAATATTTTTGCCAGTTTAGTATATTCATCATATGGTGGTATAGTATTTATATCCTTTTTCGTTGGAAATCTTAAAATAAAACCAGGATTATAATACATTAAATCAAAAACCTTTATTACTCCTGTAGAATATGCCATAGGTCCATAAAAATAGTCATATCTATCATCTATTTTATAAAGACTTACCACATCTTTATCTACATGATTCAATAGTCTAACCTTATCCTCCATAGAATATTTTTTAAATATATCTATAGCTTCCTTTTTCTTTATACTTACCTTTTCTATTTTTATATTTGCATTTACTATTTCCTGCATTCTATTTTTAATTCTTAAAACATCCTCTTCATTTAGCTTCTCTTCCTTATGCACTTCTCCAAATATTCCTTTACCTAAAGAATGTTCTATAGTCACAGAGGCTTTTGGAAAAATATCATATACTGCTTTTATTAAAACAAATTGAAGACTTCTTATATATACTGACATACCCATATCTGTGGAAATATCCATTAATTTAAAATTCCCTTCTTTTTCAATAGGAGAATTAAGTTCAAATATATCTTCATCTATCTTAGCTAAAATAAATGGAAATTCAGTAGATATATTGTTTTCTTTCATAAATTCATAGAAACTACAGCGCTTTTGTGCTTTTAATTTTTCGCCGCTTTTCAATATTATTTCTAGCTTATTCAAAAAATCATCTCCTAAAATTTAGTGTTAATAATATTATACTTTAAAGTTTATTAAAAGTAGCTATTTATATGTTATATTTTTGTTACTTTAGATTAAAACTATAACTATATGGGAGGTATTAATTATGTTTGTTTTAATTTTTAGAACTATAATTCTATATTTTATATCTATTTTAGCTCTAAGATTGATGGGCAAAAGGCAAATTGGTGAATTGCAACCCTTTGAATTAGTTATAGCCATTATGATATCAGAACTTGCATCTATGCCTATGCAAGATAGTAGAATGCCATTAATAAATGGAATAATACCTGTTCTAACTTTGCTTATTATCCAAATTATAATTTCTGTAGTTCAATTAAAAAGTGAAAAAGTTCAAAAACTAATTTGTGGTAAACCAAGCATCCTTATAGAAGATGGAAAAGTAAATATTCAAGAGCTTAGACACCAACGAATAAACTTAAATGACTTAATGGAGGAGCTTAGATTAAATGGATATTTTAACTTACAGGACATTGAATATGCTATTTTAGAAACCAGCGGTCAACTTTCCATAATACCTAATTCTCAATTAACTCCAGTAAAAAAGGAGGATTTAGGTATACAAGTGCCCCAAGAAAAATTACCTATAACATTAATTTTAGATGGTAAAATCAATAGTGAAAATTTAAATAAAGCAAATAAAACCATGGACTGGTTAAATAATCAAATATTTAAAAATAACATATCCTCTGTGGAAGATGTATTTATAGGATTGTTAGATTCCAAAGGCAATTTCTATTATCAACTTAAAAATAGCTTGGAGAGTGATAAATAATGAAAAATATAGTAATTTCATTTTTAATATTTGTGTGCATGGTATTCGGAATGATTTATTCTACTAGATATATGACTTCTGTATGCAATAATCTTTTAGATAAAAACTCGAAGTTGGAAAAAATCATAAAAGCTGAATCTTGGGATAATGGATATAATACTTCCGTAAACCTATTAAATACTTGGGAAAAAGAATATGATAAATTAACAATATTTGTACATCATGAAAAAATAGATGCTATAAACAATGAATTACTTCAGCTAACACAATACGTTAAATGTCACGATAAATCTGAATCCTTAGCTAAAATTCATGTAATAAAAACTTATTTAAAAAATATAATAGATTCTGAAAAAATTAATATGCAGAACATATTTTAAAACACATACAGTATATTATTAGAACATATAGATACTCAGCAAAATTTAATATAAAAAGTAATACATATTAAAAATAATAATATATGTTAAAATTTTAGAATATATTTAAACATACATTTATAATTATGATATACTATATTTGGTTTTTGTGCAAAAATAGTGTATAATATTATTGTATTTAAAGTATATTATTATGTTTCATATAAACAGAGCTCTTAGCTTCAGATGGAGTTTTTACTCCAACTGAAGGTTAGAGATCGTTATCCATGGACGTAGCTGCCGTTATCTCCCACTTTGTTAGAAGTGGGAGTGTTACGGCAGCTACGTCTCTGGATAAACTTACCCATTTTAAAAGAAGAATTAGAATTTATAGTAAACTTCTGAAATTTATATTTTAAATTTAAAATAACTCCTAATGGAACTTTATCCTTAAACATTAAAATTTATCTTATAAATACAAAAGTTAATTAGAAATAAAATATTAATCATCAATAGGATTAAATGCATTCCTTTATTAAGTTTATAAAATAAATTATAATAAGTATAGAAAATATTTTTTTAATGCTTTATAATATTAATATAAAATATCGTCCCAGTGGGACGCGATATGTCCTAATAATGTTTGAAAGGTGGTATTTAAATGGCATTAGTAACTACTAAAGAAATGTTCCAAAAGGCTTTTGAAGGCAAATACGCAATAGGAGCTTTCAATATTAACAACTTAGAGATAATTCAAGGTGTGGTAAGAGGTTGTAAAGCTAGAAATTCTGCAGTTATACTTCAAGTATCAAAGGGAGCTCTAAAATATGCTGGAGCTGGTTATTTGAAAAAAATGGTTGAAGCTGCTATAGAAGAAACTGGTATAGATATAGCTCTTCATTTAGATCACGGTCCAGATTTTGAAACAGTAAAAGAAGTTATAGATGCTGGATTTACATCTGTTATGTTTGATGGTTCTCACTATGAGTTTGAAGAAAACATCAAAAGAACAAAAGAAATAGTAGAATATGCTCACGAAAGAGGAGTTGTAGTTGAAGCTGAACTTGGAAGACTTGCTGGTGTGGAAGATGATGTTAAGGTTGCTGAACACGAAGCTATATACACTGATCCAGATGAAGCTTTAGAATTTGTTAAAAGAACTGGTGTTGATTCTTTAGCTATAGCTATAGGAACAAGCCACGGTGCTTATAAATTTAAAGGAGAAGCTAAACTAAGATTTGACATTCTTCAACAAATCACTGATAAGTTAGAAGCTAATGGATTTAAAAACTATCCAATAGTTCTTCACGGAGCTTCTGCTGTAGAACCTATGTATGTTGAAATGTGCAATAATTATGGTGGAAATATAGCTGGTGCTAAAGGTGTTCCTGCTGAAATGTTAAGAAAAGCTTCTTCCATGGCAGTATGCAAAATAAACATGGACACTGACTTAAGATTAGCTATGACTGGTTCTATAAGAAAAGTATTTGGTGAAAATCCAAAAGAATTTGACCCAAGAAAATACTTAGGACCTGCTAGAGATGCAATACAAAAATTAGTTGAAGATAAAATAGACAATATATTAGGTTCTGAAAACTCAAATAACTAATTTTTTATTAATCCCTAATCACCAGTTACTAATCCCCTACTCATTTGAGGATTAGTAACTAGAAATTAGGGATTATATTTATTTATAGGCTAATGATTAAAAATTAATACTTAGAAATTATGTTTATTTAAGCACTGTAGATTAAGTATTAGTTATTATATTTGATTGAGCACTAAGTATTATAAATTATTATTTTGCTTATTTTGCTTATTTTTCTATATAATTTTTAACAAATTTTATTACCATGTTTATAGTTCCATCACCATTTCTTTGAATTTCAAATCTGCTGTTATCTCCATAGGTTTCTTCATCTATATATAAATCTATATCCTTATCAATTTTAAGTCTAACCCTCTTTAATTTTTTCTCTACCCATTCCTTATCTATTTTAACTTCATCTTCCACACCTGATTCTTTAACATAGCCCCTAAAATTATCTCTAATTTCTGGTTCTAAAAACAATTCATCACTTATGGAGTTTACATCTATAACTTCTCCATTTTTAACTCTTTTTTTAATGGTACTTCTCACCTTTTCAGCTACATCAGCATTTTCGCTCAAATTATTTCTGGTCCATTTTTCCGCAGCATTTAAAAAGTTTTTTGTCATATCTCTTTCATTATTTATTAAAAAGCATCCTAAATAGTTATTTATAAAATAATTAGATCCATACTCTTCTTTATCTTTAGTCTTCTTCTGTTTATCTAAAACCATTAAGTCTACTTCATTATCCTCATTTAATAATTTTATAAAAGCAGCCTTTTGAATTTTTTCTCCACTGGTTGGTAGTCCTGTAAGCTGAGTTATTATGTCTATATCAAATTTACCATCTTTAAACTCTACCTTATGAGAATAATTTTTTATATAATCCATTTTAATAATTCCCAGCATAGGTCCATATTCTGTGGATATACTAACTACTATAAGATCACAAGAAGGTATGTTTCCATTGGATTTCATAAGAGAAAATAGCTGATTGGCCAGCTCCTTTGAAACTTCTAAAAGACTATTTTCTCCCCTTAAATACTCTTGAGATAAATCTTTTATTACGTTTCTATTTTGTTTAAAAGAAGCATACTTTAGTTCCTCATCCTTAAACACCCTTTGAACGTGTTTTAATAAAAATTCATATATTTCATCATTTATAGTAAGTACACGCTCATTTAACAATGGCTCTTCCCCATTGTTATCCAATACATGTATTATGCCTTCATTTATGGCTATATCATTTACGTATTCCATATTTACCACCCTTTTTCCTATTCTATTCTTAAAAAATAATAGCATAAGATTAGTATGTTTACAAACATGACTACTTAATCGTGAATTCTTCTTTTTTACTATTACTTTTTAAATTTTAAATTATAAATTTTTATTATATAATTGTATATTACAGATTACAGTGGTTTAATATACAATTATATGAAATAATATAATTTATACTATTTGTATTTATTATATTACGTGGTATATTGATGTAAATAACCACTGAGTATTATGATAAATTTATAAAAAAGGAGCAATTTATATGAGAAATATAAAATTAACTTTTCAATATGACGGAACCAAATATCAAGGATGGCAAAGACTTAGAAACACCCCAAACACTATACAGGAGAAAATGGAAAGCATTTTAAGCTTATTTACCAATGAAAATATTGAACTAACATGTTCAGGCAGAACTGATGCAGGTGTTCATGCAGAAAATGCTGTTGCAAACTTTAAAACAAATTGCACTTCCTCTACAGAAGAAATTTTCCACTACTGCAATACATATATGCCAAAGGATATAGTGGTAAAAAAAGTAGATGAAGTAGATGAAAATTTTCATTCTAGATATAATGCAAAAGAAAAGATATATACATACAAAATATGTAACAATACATTTCACAATGTATTTACAAGAAAATATTCTTATCATATCCCTACTAAACTAAATATAGATAAAATGAGAGAAGCTGCCTCTTTTTTAGTTGGAGAGCATGATTTTAAATCTTTCACAGCTTTAAAATCTAAAAAGAAATCCACCGTTAGGCAAATTTATTCTATCAATATAATCGAGGAAGATGGAAATATAGATATGGTTTTTCATGGAAATGGCTTTTTATACAAAATGGTAAGAATACTTGCTGGAACACTTATAGAGGTAGGCCTTAGTAATATAGAATCTGATTCCATACCCCATTTATTGTTCCTAAAGGATCGTAGTCAATCCGGCCCTACAGCTCCAGCTCATGGACTTTTTTTGACTAGGGTAGTTTATTAGGGGCTAGGTGCTAGGGAAGGATAAAACTCATGAGGGAGTTTTAAGAAAATATAAATTCAAGAAATTCCATAGGAATTTCAACATTATTTGATATTTGATATTTCTATATTTTCGTTGGCTGCCGCCAATAAACAGAGCTCTAACCTTCAAATGGAGTTTTTACTCCAACTGAAGGTTAGAGCTCGTTATCCAGGGACGTAGCTGCCGTTATCTCCCACTTTATTAAAAGTGGGAGTGTTACGGCAGCTACGTCTCTGGATAAAAAATTTTTTAAGCCCCTAAAAAAAAGGTATAACCTCTTCGTTTAATGAATCAGTTATACCTTTTCCACTATATCATTTATTCAATTAAAGATTTTCCGTAACGCAGTGGAGGAAAATCTTCCTTTCCTAGTACCTAGCACCCAGTACCTAGTACCTAATCTTCTACTTCTTACTTAATTCTCAATTGTCAATTGTCACTTCGTACTTCCTCCACAAATTCCAATTTATCCAATATTAGCACACTGTCTAACTAGCCCACTTAAGCTATTTTAGTGAATTCATCATTGTAGTGGATTTATTTTTTGCTTGTTGCACTTCATTGTCTTGAGCATCCTTAGTTTGATACCATCCCTTTTGTCTCATGGCATCGTAAACTTTATATTGTATATCTTGTGTACGGCTAAAATTATCTACTAATACATTTCTTAAATTTGGGCATGATGATTCAGTTATTCCAGTGCCATACGCTGATATAACTTGTTTTTCTGTGGCAAGTATATCTTGCATTAATTCTTGCTCTGTAAATGATGGTTGATTTGTCATTTAGTATCATCCTTTCTTAATTTATATTTTTACATTTGAATACTTTTAATTACTTTCAATATATTTAAATCTACCAGTATTTAAATTATATTTTATGGGTATGTGATGTTTTTTAGGGAAATAGCTCTTGCTTATTTTAAAATTTAGTTATGAGAATCTAAATAATTTTTTAGAGCTGTAAAGTTTGTTTTATGTGTTGCTGCGCCCTGCTGACAAACTTGCTTTAAGTTTGCATCTGTACAGTATTCAGCATATTGGCTACATTTTTTGTTCATTAAAGCTTCATATGCTAGCTGATCTTCTAGTGTTTTTAAATTTCTAGCGTCTAGTTGATTATTTCCTGGATTCATAGTATTCATAAAATTCACCCTCCTATAAATTATTTGTAACTACATTTATTATTGTTTCCTCAATGACTATAAATATTTGAAGTACTTAATTCAATTGTGGTTAATTTTTCACTATGATATAATATTTTAGTAATAAGGAGTGATTTTTTTGAAAGAAATGGAAATTAGAATTATAGAAATAGATGTAGATAGCATAAGAAGTAAATTACTTTCTTTAGGTTGCGCTAAAGTAAAGGAGGAAAATCAAACAAATTTAATATATGATTTTCCAGATAAAAAGCTTTTAAATAATAAAGGTTATGCTAGAATAAGAATTGTAGAAGATTTAATTAAAAATAAAATTACAAACTATATGACAGTAAAAAAATTATTAAGCTCAGAAAAGTATAAGGTAATGGAAGAAAATGAAACAGAAATTTTAAGTAGTGAAGAAGGTAAAAAAATTTTTGAATCTCTTGGCTTATGCCTAGTTCAAGGAATACAAAAATACAGAGAAAGCTATAAATTCAAAGACACTCTTATTGAAATAGATATTAATCAAAAGGATTTTTGTCCTTTTCCTTATATTGAAATCGAAAGCTGCCATGAAAATCAACTAAAGGAAGTAGTTCATCTTTTAGGATACGCTATGGAAGATACTACTTCAAAAACTATATATGAAATATTAAAAGATAAAGGAGTTACAAAAGGATTATAATGTTTGGATATGTTACTCCATGCATTCCTGAGTTAAAGGTTAAGGAATATTATAAATTCAAAGCCTATTACTGTGGATTGTGTAAAAGCATTAAAAATAACTATGGAAATTTACCTAGATTTTCTTTAAATTACGATATGACCTTTTTAGCTATACTTATTGATTCCCTAAGTAATAAGGATGCTTCATTTAAAAAATCCTTTTGCCCAGTTCATCCCTTAAAGAAAAATCTAGTAATGGAAGGCAATCCTGCGCTGGATTACGCTTCCTTTTGCAATGTAGTTTTATTTTATTACAAACTTTTAGATGATTTTAATGATGATAAAAATATAAAAAGCAAAATACTAAGTACCTTTTTAGGACGTTATTTAAAAAATATACCTAAAGATCTTAGTGAAATTGAAACTTCCGTAGAAAATAAATTAAAAGAGCTTTATTTTTTAGAAAATTCAGCAGATAAATACAGCATTGATGAATATTCTCATGCTTTTGGTGATCTTACGGGATTTTTACTTGTAAATTATTTTAACAATGAAGATTTTGAGAATGATTTATACTGGTTAGGCTATAATTTAGGAAAATGGATATACATAATTGATGCCTTTGACGATTTAGAAGATGACATGAAAAAAAATAAATTTAATCCTATAAATAAATATTTAAATGTTAATAACAGGCCTTTCGAAGAATTTTCTAAGGATATAGAAAATAGAATAGATTTTTCATTAGTTGCCTGTGCCAATAACTGCCTTATGTATTTAAAAAAACTACCTATAAATAAAAACAATGATTTATTAGAAAATATATTAATGTTTGGTTTAATGGAAAAAATGGACAAAGTTTTTAAAAGGAGTGACCTTAATCATGAGCAATCCCTATGAAGTTTTAGGAGTTAGTCAAAATTCTTCTATAGATGATATTAAAAGAGCTTATAGAGAGCTAGCTAAAAAATATCATCCAGATCAATATGAAAATAATCCCCTTAGGGAATTAGCAGAAACTAAAATGAGAGAAATCAATGAAGCCTATGATTATTTAATGAAAAATCATAATAATGCCTACAACAACAATACTTATAATAATAGCAACAATTACACAAATAATAGCTATGGAAATAATACTTATTCTGACAATATGGCATATCAATACATAAGAATGGACATTCAAAATAATAATTTAAGAGAGGCAGAAGCTAAACTAAATAAAATTATGAATAGGGATGCTCAGTGGCATTACCTAATGGGTGTACTTTATATGAAAAAAGGCTGGTATGATCAGGGATTAACACACTTAACCAATGCATATAATTTAGAACCTAATAACCCTGAATACAGGGATGCTTATAACCAACTACAAAGGATGAATAATTCTTATAGACAAAGCTATAGGACTCGAAATGATTCTGATAATGATATGTGCAAAATATGTGCTGGTCTTTATTGCGCTGACTGTCTATGTGAATGCTGTGGAGGAGATTTAATTTCTTGTTGTTAGGAGATGGTTAATATGAATAAAGCCTCTTACACTGCCAAAGGTGGGCTATTTGCTGCTTTAAGTATTTTACTTATTTACTTAAGCACTGTAATTCCTACTAATAGACTTCTTTTTCTCGGAGCTGCATCACTTATTATACCTTTGTGTATATTAATGTTAGATCTTAAGTATGCCCTGCTTGTATACTTAGTTTCTTCCATAGTGAGCTTATGGCTCTTAGGTCCAAGAGGCACCGTAGTTATATATATACTATTCTTCGGATTATATGGAATAATAAAGTTTTATATTGAAAAACTACAAAAACTTCCGCTAGAAATTATGTTTAAACTTTTTACCTTTAATATTTTTTTAGTTATAATATACCTTATTTTAAAATTTATGTTTATAGATCAAATAGATGCTCGCTTTTATAACTATAAATATTTAGTATTTTTTGTTTCTCAATTTGTATTCTTATTTTATGACTACGTCCTTACTATATTTATAAGCTATTTAAAAAAACATTTTATCCGATGACTACCTGCCGTAACACTCCCACTTCTAACAAAGTGGGAGTTAACGGCAGCTACGTCCCTGGATAACGATCTCTAACCTTCAGTTGGAGTTTTTTAACTCCATCTGAAGCTAAGAGCTCTGTTTATAGGAAAATTCAAATAATTACTATTGACAATATTTGTTTTTTGTATATAATATGTTAGTAATATCTTTTTTAAATTTAATATTTAAAGCATTGAAGAGGAGTAGTAGTATTAGATGCATTTAAAGAGAGCTGTTGCTTGGTGCAAAACAGTAATGCTATAGTGTGAACTTGCCTCAGAGCATATCTGTTAAAAACAGATACGGTTAAACCGTTATATTTTGAAGAGAGGTTTTATTTTACTAAAGCCTAAAAAGAGTGGTACCGCGGATAGATCTTTCGTCTCTTAATAGAGATGAAGGATTTTTTTATTTACAAAAATATAAATTTACTTATTATAAATAAAAAACTTGGAAGCAATAAAAATAAATTAGAAGGGAGAAGGTTAAGTTTCCCCAGGTTTTCTTAATCTGATATGTATATGAGCAATTACGGAACAATTATAGACCAAAAATGGCAAAAGAAATGGGAAGAATCTGGACTTTATAATTTTGATGAAAATAGTAATAAGCCAAAATTATATACATTAGAAATGTTTTCTTATCCTTCTGGAAGTAAGCTTCATGCTGGTCACTGGTTTAACTATGGTCCTGTGGATTCTTGGGCTAGAATGAAGAGAATGCAAGGATATAATGTATTCCAACCTATGGGTTTTGATGCTTTTGGACTTCCAGCAGAAAACTATGCTATAAAAACTGGAATTCACCCAAAGGATTCTACTGATAAGAATATTGAGACTATGGAAAAACAATTAAGAGCTATGGGCGCTATGTTCAACTGGGATCATGAATTGGTAACTTGCAAACCTGATTACTACAAATGGACTCAATGGGTTTTCTTAAAACTTTATGAAAAAGGATTAGCTTATAGAAAGAAAGCTCCTGTAAACTGGTGCCCTAGCTGTAATACTGTTCTAGCTAATGAGCAAGTTGTAGATGGCTGCTGCGAAAGATGTGATACAGAAGTTACTAAAAAAGACTTAACTCAATGGTTCTTTAAAATTACTAATTATGCAGAAGAACTTTTGGAAAAATTAGATGATCTAGATTGGCCTGAAAGAACTAAAGCTATGCAAAAACATTGGATTGGAAAATCCACTGGTGCAGAAGTAAACTTTAAAGTAAAAGACAGCTCCATAGCTTTTGATGTTTTCACTACTAGAGCTGATACTTTATTTGGAGTTTCCTATGTGGTTTTAGCTCCTGAAAATCCTTTAGTAGATGAATTAACTAAGGAAGAATTTAAAGAAGCTGTTGAAGATTACAAAGCTGCAGCTAAAAAACAATCAGAAATAGAAAGACAATCCATAACAAGAGAAAAAACTGGTGTATTTACTGGTTCTTACGCTATAAACCCTGTAAACGGCAAAGAAGTACCTGTTTGGGTAGGTGATTATGTACTTGCAACTTATGGTACTGGAGCAGTTATGGCCGTTCCTGCTCATGATGAAAGAGACTTTGCTTTTGCTACAAAATACAATCTTCCAATAGTTAGGGTTATAGAAGGAGGAGAAGAACTTCCTTACACTGAATATGGAACTCTTGTAAATAGTGATGAATTTACTGGACTTAAATCTGAAGAAGCTAAAGAGGCTATAGTTAAAAAGCTTGAATCCCTAAACTGTGGTTCTGGAAAAACTAATTATAGACTTAGAGATTGGCTTATATCAAGACAAAGATACTGGGGAGCTCCTATTCCTATAGTATACTGTGACAAATGTGGAACTGTAGCAATACCAGAAGAACAGCTTCCAGTAGAACTTCCATACAATGTAGAATTTGCTCCAGATGGAAAATCTCCATTGGCTAAGTGCGATGATTTTATAAACACTACTTGTCCTGTATGTGGAGGACCTGCAAAACGTGAAGCAGACACTTTAGATACTTTTGTTTGCTCTTCCTGGTACTTCTTAAGATATGTGGATAACAATAATTCTGAAAAGGCCTTTGACAGCGAAAAGGTTAATAAACTGCTACCAGTTGACATGTATGTAGGCGGTCCTGAACATGCTTGTATGCACCTTTTATATGCAAGATTTGTTACCAAAGCCTTAAGAGATATGGGTTACATTAATTTTGATGAGCCTTTTAAATCTTTAAAACACCAAGGACTTATTCTTGGACCTGATGGACAAAAAATGAGTAAATCTAAGGGAAATACTATTTCTCCTGATGAATATATAAAGGAATTTGGCTCAGATGTATTTAGAATGTACTTGATGTTTGGATTTGCCTATGAAGAAGGTGGAGCATGGAGTGATGAAGGAATAAAGGCTGTATCTAAATTTATAGACAGAATAGAAAGAACTCTTCAAAGTGCTATAGATAGAATTAATTCAAAAGAAAAAGTTAAAGACTCCATGGATAAAGAAGAAAAGGAACTTAACTATAGCAGACATTACGCTATAAAAAATGTATCTGAGGATGCTGAAAAACTTCAATTTAACACTGCTATAGCAAGACTTATGGAATTCAATACTGCTTTGTCAAAATACTGCAGTGAAGAAATTATAAATGCTGCTTTCTTAAAAGAAACAGTTGTAGATTTCATAAAATTAATATCTCCTTTTGCACCACATTTTGCAGAAGAACAATGGTCTTTAATAGGAAAAGATTTTTCAGTATTCAATGAACAATGGCCAGTATTTAATCCAGCTGCTTTAGTTAAAGATGAAATAGAAATAGCTATTCAAATAAATGGCAAAATTAAGTCTAAAATAAATATATCTTCTAGCTTAAATGAAGAGGCTATAAAAGAAGCTGCTTTAGATGATGAAAAAGTAAAAGAAAATCTAGAGGGCAAAGATGTGAAAAAAGTAATTGTAATTAAAGGTAGACTTGTTAATATAGTTGCGAAATAAGTAAAAAGTAATAAGTAATAAGTAATAAAGGAAATCCCTAGTTTCTAGTGCCTAGTCCCCGATTATATTGTTGGGGATTGGAGACTGGAGATTAGGGATTAAATTTAATTCTTTATTTGTATCTGTCTACAATTTTTTGTGTTAAATTTAAAAGCTCATTTAACTCGTATATTTCTCCCTTTTCTATAAGTCTATCCAACTGTTTTCTGTAGGTATTTGCTTCGCTTACCTTACCTATAGAAGTTAAAACTAATATGTTATTCATTATATCCGATACTATGCTGGACTTAACTTCGAAAAGCTTCTGTGCATCCTTTATCTCCTCTTTTATTTTGGACATTTCTTCATCTAAATTAAAAGCTGCATCTGCGGCGCTTTTTAATTTAACTTTTACATCCTCTGGTATATCATGCTTATATTTATAGTTTAATGAATGTTCTATAGTAGCCCAAAAATTCATTGCCAAAGTTCTTATTTGAAGTTCTGCCAATATGAATTTCTGTCCTTCAGCCATGTTTACCGGATACCTTATTATCACATGATGGCTTCTATACCCACTTTGTTTAACATTAGTTACATAATCCTTTTCATAAATTATCTGCATGTCCTTTCTGCTTCTTACAAGTTCCACAACCTTTTCTATATCATCTACAAATTGGCACATTATTCTTATGCCAGCTATATCTTCCATTTCATATTCTATTCTATCTAAAGGTATATTAAATTTATTGGCTTTTTCCAATATACTAGATATTTCTTTTACCCTTCCTGTTACAAATTCAATAGGAGAATATTCATTCTTTTTTCTATACTCTCTTCTTATGCTTCTAAACTTAACTTTAAGTTCCTCAACTGCTTGATAATACGGTATTAAAAATCCACTCCATTGTATTATTGCCATATGCTCTTCATCCTTTTCTATCTATTTTTATTACCCTGTATTTATTCCATTATACCAAAATATTATACATATGATAATTATATGTTATAATATTTTTATTAATCCAGCTACGTCCCTGGATAACGATCTCTAACCTTCAGTTGGAGTTAAAACTCCATCTGAAGCTAAGAGCTCTGTTTATTAGATTAGGTGATATTTTGAACGACAACATATTTTCTGGTTTAGAAAAGCTAGGTTTTAACGATATACATAATGTGGACTTATACAATACAGCTAGCGAGAAAGAAGCGAAAAAACATATGGAAAATAAGTTAGACAATAATAATTGTAAATTTTTATATAAAAAAGAAATTCTATGCCCTGTATGTAATAATAAATTTAAAGAAAAAGCCGTAAAAACCTCCGCTTATGTTATGGATACAAAAGACAGTGATTTTTTTATAAGATATAGATTTATTAATCCTTATTTCTATGATGTATGGGTTTGCCCTTGTTGCGGATATTCAGCTATGAAAGCAGATTTTTTAAAAATAAAAAGTCATGAAATAAGTTTAGTAAAAGAAAAAATCACTCCTAGATGGAAAAAAAGAGAATATCCTGAGGAATTTAATGCAGATATAGCCATAGAACGATATAAATTGGCCTTATTAAATTATTACATTACAGAAACAGTTTCTAGTAAAAAGGCCATGGCTTGTTTAAAGCTAGCTTGGATGTATAGATTAAAAAACCTTAATGAAAATGAAAATGAATTTTTAAACCAAGCTCTTAATGGCTTTGAAAATGCTTTTTTTAAAGAATCATTACCTATATACGGTATGGACAGATACACAACTATGTATTTAATTGGAGAAATTAACAGAAGAATTGGAAATGATGAAAAAGCTTTATTATGGTTCAGCAAAGTTATAACCCAGCCTGGAGTCAAGTTCAAATTAAAAGAACTGGCAAGAGATCAAAGAGATTTGATTAAAGCTTTAAATCGTTAAGTACAATAATTTAGGCTGATAAACTCCACTAACATAATAGTTGGAATTTTATCAGCCTTTTATACATGCCTAATCTAATATTTTTATTGGATTGAAATCTAAATAATCTGCAGAAGTAACTATATATTCTATGCCATCTATATTACCTTGAAAAAGCCTTTTTAAGGATGGTCCATGCAAATGACCATATACTACTTTTTCAACTTCATATTCCTTTAACATATCTATAATTTCTGTGTTTTGAAACTTATCATTAGTAGGTGGATAATGAAGCATTACTATAATCTTTTTAAATCCGTTTTTCTTAGCACTATCTAATGATAACTTCAGCCTTATTAATTCCCTATTATATATTTTTTTGTTGTGTTCTGTAGAATTATCCCCATAAGGTATTATCCATCCACGAGTACCGCAAATAGCGTAATCTTCATATATAAAATAATTGTTCTGTATAAAATTCATATGATCATACAAATTATTTAGTTTAGTTATCCCTGTCCACCAATAATCATGGTTTCCCTTAACAAATATTTTTCTTCCTGGAAGATCATTAACCCATTGTAATTCCTTAATTCCCTCTTCCATATTCATGGACCAAGATATATCTCCTGCAATTAAAATAGTATCTTCCTCTTTTATTTTGTTAATCCAATTGTTTTTAATTTTTTCATCATGGTCTCTCCAATTCTCTCCGAAGATATCCATAGGTTTATCTGCACTTAAGGATAAATGCAAATCTGATAAAGCATATAATGCCATATTTATAACTCCTTTATTTTTTTATTGATGAATCCACATCCATTACGTAAGCTATTACTTTTGCTACTGTATCATATAATTCGTAAGGTATACTGCTGCCTACATCTACATTTAATAGTAAATTAGCTAGTTCTTCATTATATACTATAGGCACATTATTTTCATTAGCCTTCTCTAATATCTTATCAGCTATTTCCCCCATGCCAGCTGCTGTAACTATAGGAGCGTCATAATTCATATCATATTTTAAAGCTGCTGCTTTATTATTTTTATCCATAACTTTCTCCATTCTAGACTATTTTACATAATATATGCAAGTAAAAAATAAAATAACTTAATTATTAGATATGAGTAATTATACTTTAACATTTAATTTATTTAATCCAGAATCTCCAAAAAACTCCCTGCAATTAGATAAATTAAATTCCTCTTCTTTTTCACTTACCTGTACATAAATATTATAATTGCTATTGCACAGCATTTCCAATAGTTTCTCCTTATTTTTTTCCATTATCTTAGTCCAACTTTTTCCACATTTTATTTCTACATTCATTATTGCATTATCTACCCTAATAAACGTATCCACCACTCCCATATTTATAGTCTTAATGGAAGTAGCTATCTTTACATTTTTAGTATCTATAATTTTTCCCTTTTCTCTCCCGTCCTTTATTACCAATTTAAAAGGGTAATTGTTGTCTCTTATATTTATGGGCAAATCTAAATAATAATATTCATTGCTTAAAGAATTAAATATTTTAAAATTATTGACATTTTCCTTAAGCATCTCCATTACCTTATGATATGCTTTTGAATCCTCTTTAATAATGTTTGACATTAAATCCTTTATAATATTTTTCATCTCATTAGTTTTAGTTTCTAATTGATTCTTAACTTCCTTATGTAAATCCTCCCTAGTAATATCCCTATTTATATTTTCCATAGCCTCTTTAGCTTTATTTTCAGCATTACTTTGAATACTTTTATTTTCATTAGTGTTTTCAGTTTTATTTTGAATATTTTTGTTTGATATATCACTTTCAACTTTACTTTGAGCATTTTTATTTTCAATATTGTTTTTATTGTTGATTTCTGCACTAGTCATAGCAGCATTATCCTTAATGTTATTCCCATTACTGCTGTCAGTGTTTCCTTGAATTAATTTTTGTGAATTCACACCATTGCTATTTTCATTTTTATAATCATAATTATTTTCATTATAACTGGCTTTTACTTGTTCTTTTACATTTCCATGAGCAGCATCCTTTAAAAATTTTTCCTGTTCAAATATATTTTCCTCAAAGCTCTTTAATAATGTAAAAATATCCTTTGAGCCTTTAAATACATTTATAAAACCATCAATGTTTTCTTTTGAAATCTCTATATTATTTTCATATAATATTAAAACATCATCTAAATTCAATTTTTCAAGAGAGGTAAAAAATTCCTTTAATAGATTTTTTATTTCTGAACCTTCTTGTGAATCTAATGATATTCCTTTGCTGGATAAATACTTATCTATAAAATTGTTTATATAATCTTCATTATGTATTTTCTGCATCAAATTATCTATATTTTTTATATAAGATATATTTTCTTTAGTCAAAGGAATATTATGTTTTAACATTTCCCTTAATATATCTGAATCATCTTTATTTAAATTCATATTGCTATTTTTTAAAAATTCCTCTACGCTATCTTCCTGTGTCTTATTTAAAGATTGCTCTTGAAGTAACTTTAATATAAGGTTTCCGTCTTCAAAGGCCTCTACCTGAAACTTAATTAATCCATTGGGAACATAATCTAAAGGATTCTTTAATTTAGCTGTAAATTTCCAACCATCCAAAAGTTTAAGTATAATCTCTTCTTCCCCTGCATCTACAATTCTAGCCAAAAACTTTTCTCCCAATTCAAAAGTTAATTTTTCTCTATTTCTTTTACTATTTACTTGGTATACTCCCGGTATATTTCTTATTTCTGGCATTTAAAATCCCACCTTAAAAACTTCTTTTCTTTATTATCGTATAATTTCAAAAAATAAAGAGTCAAAAGTTCTGTTTAACTCTTAACTCTTTATTTTATAAATTAAATTACTATTTAAGCTGAAGTTTATAGAATTTTTTCTTTCCTCTCTTAACTAAAGCGTAACCATCTTGGAAAAATTCTTCTTGTAAATTACTATTAGCATCAGTTATTTTTTCATCATTAACTGTTAATCCACCCTGCTGTATAAGTCTTCTACCTTCTGATTTAGATGGAACTATTCCTCCATCAACTAATACTTCCAATAAAGAAGAACCTATCTTTTCCTTTCCAACTTCTACAGTTGGTACATTATCAAGTTTGCTTCCTGCACCAAATAAAGCCTCTGCTGCCTCTTGAGACTTTTTAGCCTCTTCTTCACCATGCACTAATTTTGTAACTTCATAAGCTAATACTCTTTTAGCTTCATTAATTTGTGCATCCTTTAAAGCACTTAATCTCTTAACTTCTTCCATAGGTACAAAAGTTAAAAGTGAAAGACATTTTTCTACATCCGCATCATTTACATTTCTCCAATATTGATAAAAATCATATGGAGATGTTTTCTTAGGGTCTAACCATAATGCTCCTTTTGCAGTTTTACCCATTTTATTTCCTTCACTATTAGTTAAAAGAGCGCAAGTCATAGCATATACTGGTTTTGATTCCTTTCTTCTTACAAGGTCGATACCAGCTAACATATTAGACCACTGATCATCTCCACCTAATTCCATAGTACAATTGTATTTTCTATAAAGTTCAAGGAAATCATAACCTTGCATAAGCATATAGTTAAATTCTAAGAAAGATAATCCTTTCTCTAATCTTTGTTTAAAACATTCTGCTGTAAGCATCTTATTTACAGAAAAACAAGAACCTATATCTCTTATAAATTCTATGTAATTTAAATCTAAAAGCCAATCTGCATTATTTACAAGTATAGCCTTGTCATCAGTAAAATCTATAAATCTTTTCATCTGTTCCTTTATGCAACTAACATTGTGATCAATAGTTTCCTTAGTCATCATTTGTCTCATATCTGTTCTACCAGAAGGATCTCCTATCATAGCAGTACCGCCACCAACTAATGCAATAGGTCTATGTCCAGCTCTTTGCATATGAGCCATAAACATAAGTGCAATAAAGTGACCCACGTGAAGACTATCAGCAGTTGGATCAAATCCTATGTAAAATGTAATTTTCTCTTTACCTAAAATATCCTTTATCTCATCATGAGTGGTTTGTTTTATGTAACCACGTTCTGATAGAATATCATAAACATTGCTCATCTATTATTCCTCCTATAAAGTTAAAATAAAACTCCCCTTTGCTTAAAAGGGGAGATAGTAATCTTCTTAATGAATTTATTATATCATTTTAAAAACTTTTTAACAACACAAAAACTTTTTAACACTAGCAATTAAAATGCATATTCCTAAATAGAAATATTATCATCATATAGGTATATTAAGTGCCTTTATGCTATATATTTTTTTACAAACTCAGGCACATTTTTCTCTACTTCATTAATGTTTATATAGAAATCCACTTCATATCTTTCCGATAATTCTTCTAAATTATAAAACAAATGTGCCGCATCCTTAAGACCTTCTTTTACAATATTACCTAGACCATCTATGAAAACAGTCTCAATATCGTAGTCTTCTGACAAAATGCCGCACAAGAAACCATAAAAACTCTTATAATCTTTTAAAATAAAATCATCTGTAGAAATAAATCTAATACTACTTTTAAGTTCACAACTTGGTCTAGAATCATCATCAATGTACACTAAATTTCCCTTGCTAGTTAAAGCCTTTTCATTAGCTAGTCTAATAAGCTCTTTTGTTTTACCTGAACCTTTTTCACCACAAAAAACACAAATCATTTTAAATCAACCCCTTACTCTAATATTTAGGTGCTGTTTTATATATTATATAATATTCAGAATATTTTTGCAATATTAACTCTGAATATTATTTTTTACATTTTTTATACCTGGATATATAATTTTAAAAGTATTTCCATAGGATGAATTTATAAATACCACTTTTCCATATTTTTTAAAGGCTCCCTTAATCCTAGTAAATCCAGTGCCCCCATGATTAAATCTTTTCTTTTCATCAAGGGTTATCAATTTTTCATATATCCACATATTTCTTTTAACGTAGTTAAGTGATTGAATATTTTTTCCCCTAATTAAAGCTCCAGGACTGCATAAAACCACACTATTATAATTTATTATAATTTCTATTTCCCTAGTAAAAATAGTGTAATCCCTATAAAGCACAGCATTTTTAACTCCCTCTAAAAGAGCATAAATAGGATAGCCCTCTGGCAAAATGCTGTAGAGTTTTTCTTCTACTTCATCAAGCATTTCTAAAAGCTGGCCTTTTATTATAAAAACTTCTCCTAGAGATTTGTTTATTCTATTCACTATTCTTATAATATTTTGTGGAAGAAAAATATTGTTTACCTTTGAAAATACTAAAAGCCCTCCTAGGGTAACACAGTATTCATTAGTATCCTTATCTCTATTTATAATAGAGGCACCTTCCATTAATATATATTTATTTTCATCATTTAATTCTATATTATTATACTTAAAATATTTTTTAATAAGCTCCATATCCAAAACTTCTGGACTACTTTTAATTATAGAACAAAGCTCACTATTTAAATTCATATTATTTTCGAAGGAAGATACTAGCTCATCTTTTCTCATGATATCTGTGGTAGAGCCCCTTCTTATATAAAAAGCTCCATTATCTCTTACCTGATATGGCTTTTGTTCACCATAATATATTGCTATTACAGCTAAATCCTTGCCATTATACTTCACTTTCTCTACAGATATTGGTATAGGCGGATCGCATCTAGAACTTACCACCTGCTGTATTTGTTCTTCTACTATCTCTTCAGTGTTTATTCCTATTATTTTTTTAGTTTTATCTTCAACACCTATTATGATGTGACCTCTTCCCCCCTGAGAATTGGCAATAGCACACACATCCTTAACCAATTCCTTCTTACCTGTATCAGTATTTATATCTAAGCTTTGTTTAAAATCTAATTTAGGCCCTTCTTCTTTTTTCAAAAGATTTTCTAGCTTCTTTTTATCCAAAATTATCACTCCAAAACATTCTTGTACTACTATTTTATTATTCCTATTTTATTTTATTTCATTATATAGTATTTTATCAGAGTTTTTATTAAACTTACAACATAAGAATGTTGCGACGCAACATTCTTATAATTGACAATTGACAATTGACAGTTGACAATTATGGATGTTTTGCTAATGCAAAACTAAAATTAAAAACAGAAAAAGACCTAAATATAGATAAATTCTATGTTTAGGTCTTTTAAAATTTTAGTTTTTCTGTAAGAAAAACTTCCTTCATTGTCCATTGTCCATTGTCCCTTGTCCATTATAAAATTGCATCGCAATTTAAGAATTAGGCGGAGCCTTTCGAAAATTTACATGATACTTATTAAAATAAAGTAGTAACTAAAATTCAATTTATTTTGCCGAAAGGCAATTGTTTGTATAAATCTCAGAGATTTAGCACCTAAATTCCAGTAAAAATTTTATTTTTACTGGAATTGTATCTTTTTACACTTACTTAAAGGGCTGGTAAGCCCGCAGACCGTTAGGTCGCAAAAATAATTACACTATCCCCTACCCCAAGAAATCTTTAAAATCAATTTCCAGTTTTATATTTGATTAAGTTTTTACAAATAGTGGGTTATGCCAACCATTTTCTATAATAAATCTTTC
>NZ_CABDWS010000033.1 GCF_901447495.1 Haloimpatiens lingqiaonensis | reverse complement strand
AAGATGAACGACTTCATATTGTAAAAGATGCACTAGCTTTATTTAAGTGCCGTGAGGCAGATAAAGAATGGATAGTTAATAAAAAAAATAAAAATTATTTAAAGATAAAAGCTTGGGATGAAGATAATTTTGAAATGGCTGATTCAGAAATAAAAGTAAGGTTTATAAAGTTTATAGAAGAAATATATAATGGAGATAAAATGGAAATTAAAGAGTCATGGATTATAACGACGGATAAATTAACGTCGGTAGAAACTTTATGGGAAATAATGCATAAAAGGTGGGACATTGAAAATAATGCTTTTCATCAGTTAAAAACAGAATGGCATTTGAATCATTGTTTTCTTCATAGCCCTACGGGCATAGAAACAGTATTAATGTTTATAATAATAGCATTTAATCTAATGCAATTATATTTTTTTAGGTGTATAAGAAATTTTAGAAAGAAATATATGCTCCAAATAGATGTTATTGAAGATATAAGAGATGAAAGATTTATTATAGAAAATGGTTGGCATAACCCACTATTTGTAAAAACTTAATCAAATATAAAACTGGAAATTGATTTTAAAGATTTCTTGGGGTAGGGGTAAGTGTATCTATTTTTGCGACCTATCGGTCTGCGGGCTTACCAGCCCTTTAAGTAAATGTAAAAAGATACAATTCCAGTAAAAATAAAATTTTTACTGGAATTTAGGTGCTAAATCTCTGCTGGATTGTTCAATATCTTGACTTTGCTCTTATATGACTTTTTAGAAGTCTTGAAATTTATCGTGTGACCTAGATATTCCATTTTAGCCAGAATATCTGCTACGGTACGAGCCGACCAAGCATATGGGTTTTCAGGTGGTCTTGCTGGAGTGTTAATACCCATTTTGCGAAGATGAACCGTAGGTGTATCAATGCATCGCTTTTCAAGTTGCTTTGCTATCTGCGTGGGTCCAAAGCCAGCTATGCACAGTCGGAAAATATCTCTGACCACTTCGGCGGCTTTCTCATCTATAATCCAGTGCAACTTATCTTCAGGGTCTTTAATATAACCGTAAGGTGGATTGGTGCAGAGTGGCTTACCGGATTGTCCTTTGGATTTGAACACAGCACGGATTTTCTTGCTAGTATCCTTAGCGTACCATTCATTAATAATGTTAAGAAACGGTGTAAAGTCACTGTCTGCTTGGTTTGCACTATCAATACCGTTGTTAATAGCAATAAATCGTACATCTGCTTCAGGAAACATAATCTCGGTATAATAACCTACTTTGAGGTAATCCCTGCCGAAGCGGGACATATCCTTGATGATAATCGTTCCGATTCTACCGGACTCTACATCTGCAATCATGCGGTTAAAGTCTGGTCTATCAAAAGTTGTACCGCTGACCCCATCATCCACATAAAATTCGATGTTACGAAAACCGTTGTCCTCAGCATATTTCTTTAGAATTGCCTTCTGGTTTACTATACTGTTGCTGTCCCCTGCAAGCTCATCATCACGGGAAAGCCTGCAGTAAAGAGCAGTAATTTTCGCTTCTTCAAATGCTAATGTTGATTTACGTATAGTGCTAAATGTTGACTGTCTATTCATTTTTCTCCTCCATTTCCGACAGTCTTCAAGCGGTTTAGCACTATGTATATTACCGTACTACCTTGAAGAAGTCGAGTTGATTTCCGTGGGTTTATATGAACTATCTGATAACTTTGAAAGGTTTTTTGCGTTGACTGTAATCAGTCGTTTCAGCTTGGAATATGCACTTTCCTTTGCTGAATCACTTACTCGTGATTCCACCACATAGACTGTACCTCCGATATCGGATTTGGTTGTGCGGCTGTTACTTTGATTTTCCATATCGTGACCTCCTGTCCGATGTTTTGAAGGAACTGGCACTGAGCAGAATTGATGACTCAGTGCCTAATCCATTATTTAAGCTTTTATTTGTAATATTTTTAGAGCATTCGGTTGAATTAGCTTGCCATCCAATCTCTCGTAAGCAGAAAATCCAATTTGTCCTTGCAATGCATATAACTCACTTAATTTTTTTATTGTTATTGGTTGACGCTCAATCAGCCAGTAATAAGATAAATCTCCGAATACTATGCTTTTTGCTCCTGCTGATACTGTAGGCATATATGGAGAGGTAACTACAGGCTTTCCGAAGATGGTGTTATCTGAAGAATTCCACAGATAACTGCCGCTTGTATCTTTAAGGGTTCTAAGAAGCATGGCTGTATTATCGTGCATGATAAACACAGCGTTATTTCGGTATTCATCTTTTAATGAAAAATACAGAGAGATGATCTCATCAAAAGAGATGGTACTATTGTCTGCTGTAGTTACATCTGCATCTGCTGTAAGGATACCTGTTGGCTGAGCTGTGCCATTTCCATTAAGCAATGCATTTTCCTCAGCCTTGCCAAAACGCTTCGCAAAATCACCCATCAGATATTTTTCAAGATTAAAGTTCATATCGGTGACGAATGAGCGGTTTAGCTTGACAAGAGATGCCAGCTTGTATGATTTCACCAGAAACTGTGTAAATGTATCGACACTTTCGGGGATTGGATCTCCGTCTTCAACCCAATCTGCTGTACCCGTTGAGGATACCGCTTGAATTTTACCTTCTGCAGAAGATAGATTGATAACAGTAGCAAATCTGCGGAATATATTCTCCTTTGCCAATGCAGTGTTAAAGCCTTCTCGGAACTCGTCTGGTGCGACATAGGCTCCTGCATTATCAAAGCCCTCGCTTAGATTTCGATTATTTTCTTCTTTTCCTTTCATAACATTCCAAAACGCTCTATTATAAGTTGTTGATGTTGCCATAATCGTTTACCTCCTAAATTAAAATGGATTGTGGGGTATATACCCCGTTTGAAACCGCGTTTTTTTACGCGTTGCCCCACGCCCGTTGTCCAGATGAAAAGGTGTGGAGATTTGACCTCCCCTAGGGGGTAGGTATCAACACATGGAGTTGTATCCAGTGGTTTTAGTGGTATTAAGCTTTGTAGCAAGATGTAGCAGGTAAAAACTAAACTCTCTATACGAGAGCGATTTTTTATATAACCTGTTTTTCTTGCTACAAGCTGCTACACTGTGTTTAAATAAGAAGAAATTCTTCTTCAGTCAGCTTATATCCGATAAGCATTGTGGTCATTCCACCACCAGAACGTGGTCGTTTCCGTTCTACACGGGCAATAGCTGTTAATGCTTGTTTAAAGTTTCTTGCATTCTCCGAATAACATCCATTGGCACTACACCACCGCTGATACCGGGCATACACTTCGGATGTCCGCACCTCACTGTTAGGACTTTCCTCCAAGGCATCCTCGAAAAATAATGCTATTTTATCGCTGTCACGTTTATAAGCCTCCGTTGCTGTCTTAACAGAATCAGGTAAAGTCAAGCCTTCCTTCTTTAACAACTGATAGCCTTCAATTAGCCAGTTGAGGATAGCACTCTGATTCTTCGGTTTGGCGAATTCACGTTTTAGGTTTTTATCCTGCTCGCTTTCATCGAAGTGTCGTTCAAAAGGAATAATCACCACTCTGCCACTAGAAAACAGCGTCATATCCGTAATAACGGGCAGATAATTGGTGTTGATATACAGCTTAAACTTTGGCGAAAAGTCAAAAGAATTCTCATGTAGAAACCTTGCGTTAATGGTGTCACCACCCGTCATGCTTTTTACCTGTGCAGCATTTAAGACAAGTCCTCTGCTAGGTTCGGAGATATTCACAAAGCGTACTCCTGCAAGCCGGGCAATATCTTCACTTGGACTTGAACTGTTATTGTTCTTTTTCAGACTGATAGTCTCCGGCCTTGCGGTACAGCCATAACTGCCTAATACCTTAAGAATGCTCTCACATAGCGTACCTTTACCATTTCGAGTTGTAGCACCATAGAGAACAAACAGGCATTCATACCGAGTGTCTCCGCTGATACTGTAGCCAAAGGCCTTTTGGAGGAATTTTGCCTTTTCCTCATCTCCGCTCATAATCTCATGAATAAATCTATCCCATCGCTCACTTTTTGCTTCTGGATCATACTTAACACCAGATATCTTTGTAAGCCTGTCCTCGCTGTTGTGGGGATGAAAATCCATGGATGTTAAAAACAATGTTCCATTGGCACAATTGAGCATAAGCGGGTCTTGGTCAAATTCAGCCATTGATATGGGATATACGCTCTGTGCATCCTTAAGCACCGTTTCCCTGTATCTTCGTGACTGCCACTTTCGGCAATAGTCAATGTATGCCTTTCTTTGATGTTCATCCTGAATAGTTAAAGCATAGGTTAGCAGTTGGTTAGCCAATGATTTACACATTTCCATTACTTTTAGATTACCGACATCAGGAATCCAAATGCCATTCTCATAGCAAAACCACATCTTCCTTTCAGGAACAAAGCGGGCAAAAGATTTATAATAATCAGCAAACAACCTGCTTGCCCCAATATCCGTCCAAGGGTAGCGATCGTTACTCTCAGGCTTAAAGCCAGCAAGGGAACATTCACCAAAATCTTCTGTAGCTGATGAACGCTTACCACCTGGTTTGTATATCTCAGTAGCATTTGCGATTGCTTTTTCTATGGTTATCATTCCATAAGTACTGCCGGACTGTGGTCTATTCCATTTATCTCGCATTAGGCCGCTCTGCCGGAAAAGTCTGTCCATCTGCCCAATATCCCTGCCACACCAAAATGCCAGCATACCGCAAAGTGCCAAATCAGCTTCACTGGCAGAAGCATAGCCTGACGTATCTCCTTGCCATAATGCTTTGAATTTTTCTCCATTTGCCGATTTTAAAGCCTTCTCAATAACAGACTTGTCAGACAGATAGGATTGACTTTCTGTATCCAGAATTTGCTTCACAGGGGTAGGACGCAACATATACTTGTCTAGTATCATCTGTAGTTCATTCGATTTCTCCGCTATATCACCATTTGCATATACATTGCCTGTTACGGTAACAAAACGATTTGTTGCTCCAGCCACATAGACCTCAACTCCCAGCTTTCTGTTGTTGATATAGTATTTTGTTTTGTCAAAGTTAAAGCCTGTGGCCTTAAAGAAAATATGAAGCCCTTTTTCAGATGGACTGTGTTCCATATAGCAATCAATAAAAGCGTCTACAATACTTTGGGCAACAGGCTTAAGCTTACCACCGCTATCAAAGCAATCATCTAAGTCGATAACACAAATGTCATTACCTACCAAAAATCCGATACCGTCATAATCACTTATAGCAGCTACCGCCGAACTAAAATCTTTAAATGTACCACGTTGATTTGGTTTTGCCCTTTTTCTCGTTACTGGGTTATAGGGAACTTTGGTTTTTCTACCACTTCGCTCTTCATATTTCCAACAGCAAAACTGTGGCTTACTTTTAAGTATCTGTGGCAAGTTATCATATTGTGGTTTCAGTTATTTCACCTCCTTGCCTGTTAAAAATGACCCGAAACGCTACTGTTCCAGAGGGTTTGCCTTGTTTGACACAACCTCGTTATCTTTCAAGGAATACGCTCGGAATTATCGTCATGGCATATTCTGCTTGAAGTATCTCTTGCATTTCGGGATATTCAGTTGTCAAGGAGCAGTGAGAGAAAACTATGCTTTCTTTTGTAGTGCATAAGAAAGGCAAATCCAAAGAGTATTATTTAAGGTAATTTCCTCTCGTCATCCACAAGACACAAGCCTGCAGTTTGAGTACCGGAACAAATATTTCTGTGAATTGCTTTCCTCTGCTAATAGCCGAAATTATTAACCCCTTAGCTAAATACCTCATTAAATTTCTAACTTGGAAGCTAATGGGGATTGTTTTTCCTCTCACCTTATAGCCTTGGTAGAACACATTAGTTGAGGATTTTCTAAAAATATTTTTTCTTCCTCATCCATAAGCGAAGAATTCTATTGATTCGAACCCCTTAAAATAAAAAAACAGCCTGTCTTTTTTCTAAGGTAAAGACGGCTGTAATGCTTATGCTTTTGCTCAAATTTGAGCGGAAGCGATATTAAGTTTGAGGAGGCTGAATGCTGTAGTTTTGGGTTTTTCAATTAGACTTTCCGACTTTTTTGTCTAAAAGTTTGATTCAGAGTCATCTATTTAAAATGAAATTTAAGAAATATATAATATCAAAAGTCATTACTTTTATCCAGTCAAAGGTATTTACAATTATAATGATTTAATGATATAATTATTCAAAATGGCTGTCTTAAGGAGGTGTCCATGTGGTAAATGAAAAAGGAAATCCAATACCAGAATATCATTCTATTACTGAATTTTTAAAAGGACAGGCATCTCGAATATTCAGAGAGGTTAATGAAAAAGACAAGATAGTAATTGTTAACAAGCAGAATAAACCGCAGGCTGTTGTTATTTCATATGAAAGATATATAAGGTTAAAAGAGCAAGAAGGTGTCGACATATAATTGCTATCAGTTTGGTATGTAATTCATGAAAACCATGTTTAGCATTTAACATCATTAGTAATGGAGGAGTTTTATAATGGCTGAGTTAAGAAAAGAAGATTTATGGATAATGGCTGATAAACTTAGAAATAATATGGATTCTGCTGAATATAAACACGTTTGTTTAGGACTTATATTTTTAAAATATATTTCTGACAGTTTTGTCAAAGCATATGCAGAAATTTCACAAGATGAGTATGCAGATCCTGAAGACAAAGATGAATATACTGCTAAGAATGTTTTCTGGGTGCCCCAAGAAGCTCGTTGGGATAATATTGTTGCAAGAGCTAAAACACCAGAAATTGGTCAAGTAATTGATAATGCAATGTATACAATTGAAAAAGAAAATCCCTCATTAAGAGGAGTTCTTCCTAAAGATTTTGCTCGTGCTTCTCTAGACAAAACGGCATTAGGTGAGCTTGTTGATTTACTTGCAAATATTGAAATTGGTAATGACCCAAACAAAGATACTCTTGGAACGGTTTACGAGTATTTTCTAGGTAAATTTGCTAGGGCTGAAGGTAAACTAGGAGGCGAATTCTATACTCCTAGAAGTGTTGTTGAACTAATCGTAAATATGATTGAACCGCACGATGGAAGAGTATATGACCCTTGTTGCGGTTCTGGAGGAATGTTTGTTCAAAGTGAAAAGTTTGTAAAAGACAGGCAAGGAAGAATCGACGGTCAACTTGCAATTTATGGACAGGAGTCCAATTATAATACATGGAGACTTTGTAAAATGAATCTTGCTATTCGTGGTATAGATGCGAACTTAGGTCAGCAGAATGCCGACTCATTCCACAATGATCAACACAAAAATCTTAAGGCAGACTACATCATGGCAAATCCCCCATTCAACATAAGCGATTGGGGAGGCGAGCGTTTAATTGATGATCCACGTTGGGGGAAATACGGAATCCCTCCTGCAGGTAACGCTAACTACGCTTGGATTCTACATATGCTATATCACTTGGCTCCGAGCGGTACAGCTGGTTTTGTTCTTGCTAATGGTTCTCTCTCGTCGTCCACTATAAGCGAATACACAATTCGTAAAAACTTAATAGAAGATGACAAAATTGATTGTATTGTAACCTTACCAGGTGGATTATTTTCGACCACATCTATTCCTGTATGCCTTTGGTTTATAACAAGAAACAAATTAAAAAATGGGCATCGTGACAGACATGGTGAAATACTCTTTATTGATGCACGCAATATGGAAACTGAACCACTAGAAGATAGCCGTACACAACTTAAATTAACCGATAAAACCATCGATGATATTACATCAATTTATCATGCTTTCAGAAATCATGAAAAGAAAGCAATAAGAGCAGATGGTGCAGAAATAACCTATGAAGATAAGCAAGGTTTTTGGAAAGTTGCTACTCTTAAAGAAATAAGGGCTAAAGATTATAATCTAACTCCTGCTAGTTATGTTGGTGTTGCTCCAATTGAGGAAGATGGAGAGTCTTTCGAAGAGAAAATGGATAGATTGATAAATCAACTTTCTAAGGTTATGTCTGAGTCTCTAGAGTTGGATAAAGAAATAAAAAATCAACTTAGTAGCATAGGTTGGGCAATAGAGGAGGTATAATTCATGTTTGATATTGTACCTATTGAGAATACCTCAATAGAAATAATTGATGGAGATCGTGGTAAAAATTACCCAAAGAAGACTGATTTTTATGACAAGGGGTATTGTTTATTTTTGAATGCAAAAAATGTGACTGTTTCAGGATTTGATTTTCAAAATACTATTTTTATTACTCAAGAGCATGATGAGTTACTACGTAAAGGAAAGCTAACAAGGGGAGACATTGTTCTAACTACGAGAGGAACTGTGGGGAATGTTGCCATTTATGATGAAAATGTTCCTTATGATAATATTAGAATCAACTCAGGAATGGTTATTCTAAGAAACACTAAGAACGAGTATTGTAATGAATATTTATACTATATATTACAATCTAAATTTGTTCAAAATCAGATTCATTCAATAAAAACTGGTAGTGCACAACCGCAACTACCAATAAAATTATTAAATAAAATCAACTTAATAATACCACCACTTTCGGTTCAAAAGAACATTGCTAATAAAATTACATCTTTACAAAAAAAGATATCAAAGAATAAATATTACATTAGAATCCTTGAGGAATTAATACAGGCGATTTATAAGGATTGGTTTATTGACTTTAATTTTTCAAAGGATATTGATCAACTTAAAGAAGGTATTCCTAATGGATGGGTTTATTCTAATGTTTTTAATAATATCAATGAAATTCGCGAAAAAAATATTGATAATTTAAATTACCCGGTGCTTTCAGTTGTAAAAGAAGGTGAATTTAAACTTTCTGATGATGTTTTTACCAAACAGGTATACAGCAAAAAAACTACCAATTACAAAATTGTTAAACGAAATCAAGTAGCATATAACCCAGCTAGAGCAAATATCGGCTCTATTGCAATGCTTACTGATTTTGATGCTGGTTTAGTTAGTCCTATTTATGTTGTGTTTGAAATGAAAGAAACCATTACGCCGACATTTTTCTATTATTATATGAAGCAGCCTATGTTTTTGGAAAACATCAAACACCATGCAATAGGTACAACACGCCAGAACTTTCCGTTTGAAGCCTTTAAATTCTTTGATATAATCGTACCCCCAATGGATCTTCAGTTGAGATTTGAAGAAATAGCAAAACCTATAGAGCAGAAAATAGCAAAACTAAAAGAAGAAAATGCTGTTTTGGCTGAAATAAGAGATACTCTTTTACCAAAGCTTATAAGCGGAGAATTACCAGTGGAAGTAGGTGAGGCATAATGACTGATTATGAAGAATATGTACAAGAAGCATTCGAAGAGGAAGCTACAGTTTTTAGTGTTGGACACTTATTCGACAAGATTTCAAGATACAATAGCACAATTATTGAAAACAACACAACAGGCACTTTGCTATTTAGAGGGCAAGCAAATATTGACTTTCCAATGGATGCTAGTATTTTCCGCAACAACATGATTAGTAAAGAAACAGCTTTAATTAATGACTTGATTTTGCAAGAACCATATGAGTTTGGTAATCACATGACTGATTTTGAGCAGCTCGTGAAAATGCAGCATTATGGGCTTCCAACAAGGTTAATTGATGTTACAACAAATCCTCTTATAGCTTTATATTTTGCCTGCTCTGACAAAACTTGTGAAGATAAAGATGGTGAAATACTTATTCTCATAGAATCATTACAGCGTCCAACAGAAAAGCAAGTACAGTATTTTGCTGCACTTGCTGAATATGATGGGAAAAGCATTGAAGCTTTTGTTGACTATTTTGTTCAAAAAGGTTTAATAAATAATGCTTTAGATTATAAAGAAAAAAATGAAAAACTCGAGAACATATTTAGAACAAAGTATATTCCTGTTGTTGCCCCCAAAAATAACGAACGAATTAAAAGGCAAAATGGAGCTTTCTTACTACTGGGTATAGACATTGACAAACCAGATTATTTCCTTAAGAATACATTTAATTTAAAGGATCAGCTTATTAAAGACTTTGGCGACGGCATTCCACGCTCTTTGGTTATTCCGCAAGAGCACAAACAATCGATACTTAAAGAACTAGATATTATAGGTATTAATGAAGCTTTTGTGTATCCAGAGCTTGAACATCAGACTTCATACATAAAAAGCAAACATCACATAAAGGTAGGTGAGTGATATGTCAAATTTTATTGAATACCATCTTGAGCAAGCAGTAATGGAGTGGTTTCAAGATTTAGGCTACCAAACAATTTATGGCCCAGATATCTCACCTGGCGGCAGTTTTGCAGAACGGGAGAGTTTTGGAGATGTTGTCTTGTATGATCGTCTGCACAGTGCCCTCAAGAGAGTTAACCGACAGTACTCTGATAAGGTAATTGATGATTTGGTAAAAAAAATAACGCGCCATCAAAGTATGTCTATCACACAGAACAATGTCGCTTTTTTTAAAATGATAACTGACGGGATTGATGTAGAAATACGAACAAAAGACGGAAATGTAAAAACTGAAAAAGCCTATGTTTTCGATTTAACAGACATTAATAATAATGAATTTTTAGCTGTAAACCAGTATACAATTATCGAGAATGGTAAAGAACGTCGTCCCGATGTTGTTGTCTTTATAAACGGTATACCGCTTGCAATCATTGAATTGAAGAATGCGTCCAATGAAGATATTGGTATTGTTGAAGGCTTCAATCAATTACAAACATATAAAAAAGATATCCCTACTGTTTTCAATTACAATGCCTTCTTAGTTACAAGCGATGGAATAAACGCAAAGGTAGGAACAATTTCTTCAGATTTTGATCGTTTTATGTTTTGGCGAACTGTTGATGGAAACGGTGAAGCACCGGAATCTTCGCCTCAATTGAAAGTAATGCTACAAGGAATGATGGACAAAAAACGTATTTTGGACATAATATCAAATTATACGTTTTTTGTTCATGAAGAGGATAAATCTTTTAAGATACTTGCTGGTTATCACCAGTATTTTGCAGTAAAAAAAGCATTATATAAAACACATATTGCTGCTGCAGAAAATGGAGATAGAAAAGTAGGTGTTATTTGGCATACACAAGGAAGTGGAAAAAGCTTTTCCATGCTAATGTATGCCCGACAATTAGTTCTTGAGCTAAACAATCCTACGATAGTTATTATTACAGATAGAAACGATCTAGATGATCAGCTTTACGGAACATTTGCCAAAAGTGCTTACTACTTACGTCAAATTCCAAAGCAAGCAGAAAACCGGAAACAATTAAGAGATTTATTAAGTGTTGAATCTGGTGGAGTTATATTTACTACTATCCAGAAATTTCTACCTGATGAAAGTGATCAAAGTAATGAAGCACTAACAAATCGTCGTAACGTAATAGTAATTGCAGATGAAGCACATCGTAGCCAATATGGACTAGAAGCTAAAGAGAAGGATGGCAAGGTATCTTTTGGATTTGCTAAATATATGCGCGATGCTTTACCAAATGCCTCTTTTATAGGTTTTACTGGTACTCCAGTAGAATTGAGTGACAAAAACACACCTGCATTATTTGGAGATTATATTGATATTTATGATTTAACGCAGGCAGTCAAAGATAGAACAACCGTTCCTATATATTATGAAAGCCGAATTGCAAAGCTTGATATTCCTCAGGAGTTCAAGCCTAAAATAGATATTGAATATGCGGAAATTGTAAAAGAACAAGAAGAAACATATGTAATCAATCAACAAAGAAAGTGGGCTAGACTAGAAGCTCTTGTAGGAACCGATACTCGTCTTGATGTTATTGCAAAGGATTTTTTACACCATTATGATTTGAGACAGAGTGCACTTAGTGGCAAAGCTATGTTTGTAACAATGTCTAGAAACATTGCTGTTAAACTATACTCAAAAATTATTAAATATCGTCCAGAATGGCATAATTCTGAAGTGGATAAAGGAACAATTAAAGTTATTATGACATCAGCTGCGTCAGATCCACCAGAATTTCAGATACACTCAACTACTTCTGCTCAGAAAAAAATTCTTGCAAAAAGGATGAAAGATCCGCATGATGAGTTAAAGGTAGTGATTGTTTGTGATATGTGGCTAACAGGTTTCGATGTTCCGTGTTTGCATACTATGTATATTGATAAACCTATGAGTGGGCATAACCTAATGCAAGCTATAGCGCGAGTCAATCGTGTGTTTAAAGATAAACCTGGTGGATTAGTTGTAGATTACATCGGTATAGCTGATAATCTTCGAAGTGCCCTTGCACAATATACCCCTTCTGATAGAAAAACAACTGGTATTGATCCTCAGGTTGCAGTAGATTTAATGATGGAAAAATATGAGCAAATAAAAGGTTTGTTACACGGATTCGATTATAGCTGTTACTTAGATGGTACAGCATCTCAAAGAATAGATTGTATAGTTAGATGTGTAGACTTCATTCTTGGGAAAAAAGAAGAAGAAAAAAAAGACTTTCTAAACTTTGTAGTTGAGATAGGAAAAGCATATGCTCTATGCGCCACATCAGAAAAAGCACAAGAAATTAACCTTGAGATAAGTTTTTTTAAAGCGGTCAAAGCCGGAATAATAAAATTGTTACCCAAAGGTAAACCTAAGAAAACAAAGGATCAAGTTGAATATGAAATAGAACAACTAGTTTCAAAATCTGTTATTTCAGAAGAGATAGTAGATATTCTTGCAGCAGTAGGCTTAAATAGACCAGACATATCCATACTTTCTGATGAATTTTTAGAGGAAGTTAGAGGGCTTCCGCAAAAAAATTTAGCATTAGAACTATTACGAAGATTGCTTGATGGTAGAATTAAGGCGATTTCTAGGAAAAACGTTGTTCAAGCTAAAAAATTCTCAGAAATGCTAGAAGCATCAGTTATTAAGTATGCTAATCGGTCAATCGAAACTGCTGAAGTTATTAAAACGCTTATCGAAATGGCAAAAGATTTGAATAGTCTTCATAAAAGAGGTGAAGAACTAGGTTTATCTGATGATGAGTTAGCATTTTATGATGCTATATCTGAAAATGAATCCGCCAGAGAATTCTATGAAAATGATGTGCTGAAGCAAATTGCAAAAGAACTAACAATTAATATACGAAATAGCATGAAAGTTGACTGGGATGTACGTGAAAGTGTACGTGCTCAGATGCGCATTACCGTTAAGCGGCTTCTACGTAAATATAAGTATCCACCTGATAAACAAGCAGATGCAGTTAAATTAATTATTGAACAAGCAGAAAAAATGTCTGAAAATGAATTACAGTAAAATGACGGAAGACAAAGACCAGCCATTTCAAGTACATATGCTTGAATATGGCTGGTCTTTTTGCTCCGCTTGAAGCTGTTCAGTTAAGTTTTCTTCAATCCCTAAGTGAACGCTTCTTTAAGGGCTGATTTTTTTAGCATAATATAAGTGTACTAGGGAATAATTTTAAATATATTGCAAAATGAAGAAAAGAAGGGAGAATAGGCTAGTGATGTTCTAAAAACTCACTACATATAATTTATGAAAGAGAAATATAAGGATTTATTTAAAAGAATTTTATGGGCAAAAGAAGAAGGTAATTTTAAAAGTGAAGTAGGGAATATATTAAAGGAGTCCGGAAATGAAAAGAAGAAACTTTCTAAAGTAATATCATCCTTATGCGGTGTTACGGTAGAGTACATTGATGATGAAAATTTTATAAATTCACTGGAAAGTGCCATGAAGGGCTATGAAAGAAAAGCTAAAATAGTGCACAAAATTGGAGAGTGCACTATGGAGTGTGCAGATGAGGAAGGAAAAACTCTATGTCAAAAAGCATGCCCTTTTAATGCAATATTAAATGAAGAAAATAAAATATACATAAATGAAGATTTATGCACAGATTGCGGTAGATGCGTTACAGCTTGTGAAAATGGTGGATATTTAGATAGAATAGAATTCATGCCTTTAGTAGATATTCTTAAATCAGATGTACCAGTGATAGCAGCAGTGGCACCGGCTATAGCAGGTCAGTTTGGAAGAGATGTTTCTTTAGAAAAAATGAGAACTGCTTTTAAAAAGGTTGGCTTTTCAGATATGGTGGAAGTGGCATTTTTTGCAGATATGTTGACTTTAAAAGAAGCTATTGAGTTTGATGCCCATGTAAAAAGTGAAAAGGATATAATGATAACTTCTTGCTGCTGTCCTATGTGGGTAGGAATGCTTAAAAGGGTTTATAAAGATTTAGTAAAGGATGTTTCACCTTCAGTTTCTCCAATGATTGCAGCGGGAAGAGTTTTGAAGAAATTAAATCCAAATTGTAAAGTGGTGTTTGTAGGGCCATGTATTGCTAAAAAAGCTGAAGCTAAAAATGAAGACATAAAAGGAGCCATAGATTTTGTTTTAACCTTTGAAGAGGTTAAAGGAATATTTGAGGTTTTGGATATAAATCCTAGTGGTATGGAAGAGGATTTCACCAGTGAATATGCATCTAGAGAAGGAAGACTATATGCGAGAACTGGTGGAGTTTCTATAGCTGTAAGTGAAGCCATAGAGACTCTATTCCCAGAAAGAAAAGGAAAAGTAAAGACAGCTCAAGCTCACGGAGTTAAGGAGTGCAAGGAAATACTTGATAAAGCAGTAAAAGGAGAAATAGATGCCAACTTCATAGAAGGTATGGGATGTATAGGCGGTTGTGTAGGAGGACCTAAAGCTTTAATTCCAGCAGAAGAAGGCAAGAAAATAGTAGATGAAACTGCTGAAAATTCAAAGGTAAGGGTATCCTTAAATAACGAGTGTATGAATGAAGTCTTAAAGCTTATAGGAATTGACGGAGTAGAGGACTTTAAGAATAAAGAGAAAATACAGATTTTTGAAAGAGAGTTTTAAGCATAAATTGCGGCAAGGGTGCCGCAATTTATGGCTTAAGGGGGCTAGGGGGCTAGTGTGCTAGAGGGCTAGTAAAGGATACTATAATTTCACGTTGTGAAATTATAGTATCTTTTTGGGATTAACTTAAATCTAAGGTTTATGCAAACTAGTGCCTTACGGCAAAATATAGTAAATTTTATCCAATATTTTATTTTAATAATTGGTTATTCACTAGTATCTAATCAAAGTTAATAATTATATCTAACAATTAGTAGAAATATTGTTATTAGCTAGGATTGGAGATTAAAAGAAGGGCTACGCCAAAAAAATATTATGAGCGCTCTCTTTTTTATAAATTAAAGATTTTCCATAGCAAAGCGAAGGAAAATCCTCCTTAACTAGCCCACTAGCCCTCTGGCCCACTAGCCACTAAATTTGTGGTTCTGTCACAATTTTTAGTTCTTTAGGGTAATTATTTAACACTTCGCAACCATCTTCAGTTACTATAACTAGATCTTCTATTCTAACTCCACATTTTCCAGGTACATATATGCCAGGTTCTATAGAGAAAACCATGCCAGGTTTTGCTATTTCCTCATCAGTAGGTCCTACGCTAGGGTATTCGTGATCTTCTATGCCTATGTTGTGACCTGTTCTGTGATTAAAGTATTTGCCGTAGCCAGCTTTTTCTATAACATCTCTTGAGGCTTTGTCTATATCACAAAGCTTAACGCCAGGCTTAACAGCAGCTATTCCTGCTAAGTTAGATTCTAAAACAGTATTATATATTTTTTTGCTTTCTTCATCGGGTTCCCCATAGAATACTGTCCTTGTCATATCTGAGCAATAACCATTAGTTCTGCCGCCTATATCTAGAATTATGCAGTCTCCAGATTTTAGTTTTGTACCATCTGAATCATGGTGAGGAGAAGCTGCATTTGGGCCATAAGCTGCTATAGGGTAAAAGGAAAATTCATAAGTATTATGTTTTCTATATAAATCAGCTATGCTTTCTGCTAAGTCTTTTTCAGTTTTTTCTGGATGTATAGAATTTATTAGTTCGTCTATAACCTTGTCGTTTATAATGGAAGCATTTCTTAAAAGGTCTAATTCTTTTGAATCTTTTATCATTCTAACCTCGTCTACAACAATAGAACTGTTTACAAATTTAAGGTTAGGTTTTTTATTCATTAATGAAATTAAAAAGTGAGACGGCCAAGTTTTGTCTACTCCAAATATGCAATTGTCCTTGCATGTAGAAGCTATTTGTTCTATAGGATCTTCTCCGTCTTTATGAAGAACTAATTCTACACCTATGTTAGAATCTAGTGCAAATAATTCATTGGCAAAGAACTTTATAGTACCTTCTTTATTTATGTATAATGCCATAAGTCTTTCACCGGGCTCAATAGTTAAATCCAGCAAATAGTATATAGAAGTAGGTGAAGTTACTATAAGCTGATCTATATTTTTGTTTTTCATGTTTTGTATAACTTTTTCTATTCTATTTTTATTCATAATAACACCGTCCTTTTTAGTAATCTAACTATATTAAAACATTTACAATGTGGAATATCAATATTTGAATAGTTCTATAGGAATATTATGATTCCACCACAATAAGGTGCAATGTGGTGGAATTATGGAATTTCTCCAATGTATATTTTATAACTGCGAAAGTTAAATTAAATAATGTTTTTACAGAGTTTAACATATTCATTTAAACATTTCATAAATAGTGTATGGATACATTTGAACAAAAATATGAAACAAATATATAATGTAAGTGAGATGTATTTACTTTATTAAGATTAATAATATTAAAGATGGAGGTTCGTATTTATGGATAATACCAGCGAAAGAGTTTCAGAGGTTAGGAAGATTTCTACGATAAATTCTAAATTAAAGGATATGGTTATATCAGCACTTTTAATTGCATTAGTATTTGTTGCTACAAGGTTTATTAACATTAGATTGCCTATAGCTGTAAATGGCGGACTTATACATTTAGGAAATGCTATGTTATTTGTAGCTGCTATTGTATTTGGAGGTAAAAAAGGAGCCATTGCAGGTGCATTTGGAATGGGACTATTTGATTTGCTATCTGAGTGGGCTATTTGGGCGCCAGCTACCTTTATAATAAGAGGAGTAATGGGATATATTATAGGAAACATGGCAAATTCTAATGATAGAAATGGAAAAAAGATTTTATGGAATTTAGTAGGTATAATTTTAGCATCTATTTGGATGATAGTGGGATACTATGTGGCAGAGGGAATTTTATACGGTAACTGGATAGCGCCGGCAACATCTATTCCAGGAAATATAACACAATTGATTATAGGAGCTATAATAGGAATTCCGCTAGCAGCGGCTTTAAAGAAAACTAAGGTTTTTTAGGAATTTGAAATATTAAGCAGAATCGCAAATTTAAGGTATTGATTTATATAATATTAAAAGAAAAGAGGGGTAAAATGCAGGAAACACTTATAATGACTCCAGGTCCAACTTATGTACATGAAGATGTTAGAAGGGCATTAATGAAACCTATTACTAATCCGGATTTAGATTTGAATTTTTATGAATTTTATAGAGGGCTTTGTGACAAAATAAAAAGATTTTTAAATACTGAAAATGAAGTACTGGTTTTATGCGGCGAGGGAATTTTAGGACTGGAAGCAGCTTGTGCCTCTTTAATAGAACCAGGAGATAAAGTTTTGTGTATACACAATGGAATTTTTGGCAAAGGCTTTGGAGACTTTGCTAAGATGTATGGCGGGGATGTAGTTTACTATGAAGGTGATTATAAAAGCGGCATAAAATATCAGGAGCTGGAGGAATTCTTAAAGAATAATAATGACTTTAAAGTTGCTACGTTAGTTCATTGCGAAACACCATCAGGCATAACTAATGATGTGGAAAAACTATGTCCACTTCTTAAAAAATATGGAATAATAACAGTAGTAGATTCTGTAGCTGGTATGGGTGGTGAAGAGTTTAAGGTAGATGAATGGAATATTGATATAGCTTTAGGCGGATCACAAAAATGTATATCAGCGTCTCCAGGGTTAACTTTATTAAGCATAAGTTCTGATGCTTGGAATAAAATAAAAAATAGAAAATCTCCTATAGTAGGATTTTATGCAAATTTAAATAATTGGAGTACTTGGTATGAAGATAAATGGTTTCCATATACTCAGCCTATAAGTGATTTATATGCTTTAGATGTGGCTTTTGATAGAATGCTTAAAGATAAAAATATGATAGAAAGACATAAAGATATAGCACACAGAGTTAGACATAGCCTTATAGAAGGTGGTTTAGAGCTATATCCTTTAGATAGCTTTTCTAACACAGTAACCACCATAAATATACCTGAAGGCATAACTTATAAAGAAATTTATGAAGATATGTTAAATAAGCATAATATAATGATAGCTGGAGCCTTTGATTTCTTAAAGGATAAGGTTATAAGAATAGGTCACATGGGTGAAAATTGCTATGAAGAAAAACTATATTTAACACTAAAGGCTTTGAATAGTGTTTTAAAGGAACATAATATAGATTTAAAAAAGGATTTACATCAAAGTTTTGTACTTGATTAATTTATGAAAAAATTTCTACGATTTTGTAAAAAATACACTTGCTTTTTAGAACTAATTTATTAAAATGAAAGATATACTTTAAACATACCTCAAAATAAATTTAAAGGAGCTACTTCTATATGGAGTTAGCTCTCTATTTTTTTATCCAAATAATACGAACAATTAGCAGATAAAATATATTTATAATTTGCAAATCTAGAATTTATAAGGATATAAACACGAATATTATATAAAATTAAAATTTATACATAAAAAAACAAAGTAAATAATCAAATTTTATTAATAAAATAATAAATAATGTTCGTGAATTTTATTGACTTATAAAATTTATTTTGATAATATGAACAATGTTGAAAAAATTAAGTACAAAGGAGAAAATTTATGGAGGCATTTTTTAAATTAAAGGAAAATGGAACAAATGCAAAAACTGAAATATTAGCTGGCATAACTACATTTATGACTATGGCATATATACTAGTGGTTAATCCAGGTATATTGTCTGATGCAGGTATGAATTTTGGCGCAGTATTTACAGCAACTGCATTATCAGCAGTAATTTCTACTTTAGTTATGGGGCTTTATGCTAAATTACCTTTTGCACAAGCACCAGGTATGGGATTGAATGCTTTTTTTGCTTATACTATTGTTAAACAAATGGGATATAGTTGGCAATTTGCTTTAACAGCGGTATTTTTAGAAGGACTTATATTTATAGCGTTAACGGCTTTTAATGCTAGAGAGGCAATTGTAGATTCAATACCAGATAATATAAAGAAGTCTATATCTGTTGGAATAGGACTTTTTATAGCATTCATAGGACTTGAAAATGCAAAAATAGTTGTACATCCTCAAGGTGGAACCATAGTGGCCCTTGGTGATATTACTAGCGGATATGCACTACTTGCTCTTATAGGAATTTTAATAACTGGTGTACTTCTTGCTAAAAATACAAGAGGAGCATTACTTATAGGTATTGTAGCTACTACAGTTATAGGAATTCCAATGGGTATAACAAAGGTACCTCATAATATAATAAGTGCACCACCTTCACTATCACCTATATTTATGAAGTTTCAATGGAGTCATATATTATCCATGGACATGTTTATAGCGTTATTTACACTACTTTTTATGGATATGTTTGATACCATAGGAACATTGGTAGGAGTAGCTACTAAAGCAAACATGATGGATGAAAATGGAAATGTACCAAGAATAAAAAAAGCTCTATTTGCAGATGCAATAGGAACTACATTAGGAGCTTGTTTTGGAACGAGCACAGTTAGTACTTTTGTAGAGAGTGCCTCAGGAGTAGCTGAGGGAGGAAGAACAGGACTTACAGCTGTATCCACAGCAGGTATGTTTGCTATAGCGTTATTCTTCTCACCACTATTTATAATGATACCAGCACCAGCTACAGCACCAGCTCTTGTATTAGTAGGACTTTTCATGATGGAGCCAATAAAGGAAATTGATTTATTAGACTATACAGAAGCAATACCAGCTTTCTTCACAATTATAATGATGCCTTTAACATACAGTATATCTGATGGTATAGCTTTTGGAATGGTTTCTTATATATTCTTGAAAGTATTGACAAAAAGATATAAAGAAGTAAGTATAGCAGCATATGTAGTTGGGGTTTTATTCATACTAAAATTCTTAATTTAGATTTCTTAATACAATTATATAAAATAAAAAGAAAATGGCAAGTTAAGTATGTAACTTGCCATTTTCTTTTTTAATTAGATTTATCCAGAGACGTAGCTTCAGTTGGAGTAAAAACTCCATCTGAAGCTAAGAGCTCTGTTTATTTTCGCAACTACAACTACTACATTTAGAACTATTATTGCTAGAACAACCAGTACAATTAGAATTATTACTACAACTACAACCAGCATTACAGTTAGAAGTTTTGCAGCACTTAGAAGCTATTTTTTTAGCTTCACTTTTATTTACAGGAACAGCCTTTAACATAAAGCTGTCATTTTCATATATTATACTTATAGAAGAAACATAAAGAAGTATATAATCTTTATACATAAAAAATAGCTCATCCACTTCATCTATTATGTACTGGCTTTTAAATTCATCTAAACATAAATCTAAATGGCTATTGCCGCATTGAGGTAAATAATCTATTTTAACACAACTGTAACTAGGATTTTTCTTAAGTAATTCAAGTAACTTATCCTTTGCTTCTTTAGATATATCTATTTTTAAAAAATTCATATTAATTCTCCTTTATTAATAAACTTAGTACATAAACTATATACTTTATATATTTGCTATTTTAAGTACAATTATAGCTTTAATTTAACTATTATAACTTATAATTAATAAAATATTAACAAAAAATATACATAGATATATTGGGTTTTATAATTCATTAATTGTATATTTAAATGTAGGGAGGGGTTTAGATGAAACTTAAAATTAAAAGAGGAAAAAGATTTGAGGTTGTACTAGCTAATGTTATAAGAGCACTTTTAATACTATCAATGGTAATGAGTTTTGCTACTAAAAATTATTTGAATTTTTTTACAGCGATACTTACTTTATGGCTTACATTTTTACCTTTTATTATAGCTGAAAAGAATAGAGTTAAATTGCCCCCAAGTTTTCAAATAGTTATATTGTTATTTATATTTGCTGCTCAATACTTGGGAGAAATGAAGGAGTATTACATTAAATTTTGGTGGTGGGACTTAATGCTTCATACTTTTTCAGGAATTATATTAGGTTTTACGGGATTTTTACTAATTTATACTCTTAATAAAGATGAAAATGTGCAAGTTTATTTAAGTCCATTTTTCATAGGATTATTTGCATTTACCTTTGCGTTAAGTGTAGGAGCTTTGTGGGAGATATTCGAATTTAGTATGGACAATATTTTTGGGCTAAATATGCAGAAGTCAGGGTTAGTAGATACTATGTGGGATTTGATAGTGGATGGCATAGGAGGATTGATAGCAGCTTTTTCTGGCTATCTTTATGCCAAAAGAAATGAAGATGGTACTTTTAAGAAACTTTTAAAGTCATTTATAGGTATGAATGAAGATATTTTTATAAATGAAGAAGAAAAGAAAGAATAAATGGAAAAGAAAGTTCCTAGGAAAAATCTGCTTTTAATTCCGTGATAAATGTGAAATTTTGGACTGTGAACAATACGCCAAGAACTTCTAATATTTGTCCATTTAAAACCCCTAAAGTTTTCAAACTCACTCGTGCCTCGCTCAGGCAATGAAAACTTCTTAACGGTGCTTTAAATGGACAAATAAAGAAGTTCTAGGGCTAGTTCAATAGTCCAAAATTTCACATTTATCACTCCATTAAAAGCAGATTTTTCAGTTACAGAATACTTACTTCGTGGGTAGAGAACGGCCTACTAAAGGAGGATTTTCCTCCACTGCGTTACGGAAAATCTTTAATTTATAAATAGAAAAGCGCTCATAATATTTTTTAGGCGGAGCCTTTCGAAAAGTTATATGATATTTGTTAAAATAAAATAGTAATTAAAATTCGATTCATTTTGCCGTAAGGCAGTTGATTGTATAAATCTTAATAAATCTTAGTTTGTAGATAAGTAATAGGTAAAAGTTAAGAAGTAAGAGTTAAGGATAAAACTCAAAGAGTTTTTTACCTATTGGCTTGTTTTATTATTATATTTATTTAATTAGAGATTTTCCATAACATAATGGAGGAAAATCTTCATTCACTATTACTTCTTATTTTTTACCTCTTACTTAATTCTTACTTCCTCCACAAATTCTAATTTAAGAAATTCCATAGGAATTTCAACATTAATTGATATTTGATATTTGATATTTAATATTTCTATATTTTCGCTGGCTACTGCCAATAAAAGATTTTCCGTAACGCAGTGGAGGAAAGTCATCCTTCATTGTCCATTGTCAATTCTCAATTGTCAATTATAAGAATGTTGCGTCGCAACATTCTTATAAAGTGTTTTCGGGAACTAAGCTTCCGCCAGTGGCCCAGCATATATGAATAGAATTTGGTAATTTAGTTGTTATGTCTTTGTATAAAGGAGATTTTAGTGAGTTTATATTTTGCATTAATTTAACAGGGCCTATTAAGCCTGCGCAGGCTGAAGGCTCTAATTTTATGTTTTCCTCAGTTCTAATATTTTTTAGAAGAGAGTGTAATTTTTCATCATCTATAGTATAAATGCCGCTTAATAATTCTTCTAAAGTTTTACCTACAAAACCAGAAGGACGTCCAACAGCTAATCCGTCAGCGGCAGTTATGTTGTCTATGCCGAAGTCTTGTACGCATACGTTTTGGTGCATTTCTGTGTACATACCCATTAACATGCATGGAGAATGAGTAGGTTCTGCAAAGAAACAGTGTACATTGTCTTTAAAAATTAGCTTTAAACCAAAGGCTACTCCACCAGGACCGCCACCCACTCCACAAGGTAGATATACGAATAGAGGATGGTCACTATCTACTACTATATTCATTTTTTCTAATTGTTTTTTTAGTCTTCCCGCGGCAACGCTGTAGCCAAGGAAAAGATCTTTTGAATTTTCATCATCTATAAAGTAGCTATTAGGATTTTTATTAGAAAGCTTTCTACCTTCTTCTACAGCTTTACTATAATCAGACTCATACTCCATTACAGTAACCCCTTTGCTTCTAAGCAAATCTTTTTTCCACTGTTTAGCGTCTTTGGACATGTGAACTATCACATTGAAACCTATTTTTGCACTGGTTATGCCTATACTTAAACCAAGGTTCCCAGTGGAGCCTACTTGTATAGTGTATTTACTAAAGAAATCTCTATATTTTTTTTCACTTAATTTTGAATAGTCATCTTCTATGTGCAACAAATCATTTTCCATGGCTATTGTCTCAGCATGTTTTAAAACTTCGTATATGCCACCTCTTGCTTTTATGGAGCCAGCTATGGCTAAGTGACTGTCACATTTTAATAGAAGTTTATTGGGGATAGTTGTATTGAAAATGGTTTCCATTTTACTTCTCATTTTTGATATTTCTATAAGTGGAGATTCTATGATTCCGTTTAATTTCTCAGTTTCAGGAAATAGTTTTGCTATAAGAGGAGCAAATCTAAGAAGTCTATCTTCAGCGTCTTTTACATCATCTTCACCTAGAGAAATTTTATTCATTGCCTTTTCAAAGTTGGTGTATTTTTTATTTAGCCAAAATACTTCCTTTGTATCCACTAGGTCCTTGATTATTGGATATTCTTTAATCCAAGCATTTATAGATTTGCCGCAAATAAATTCATTCCCCATGAAATCCCTTCTTTCTTATATTATATATTGATTATCCCACAAAAGAGCATTACATTACCTAAATTATAAAATTTATCCGATGACTACCTGCCGTAACACTCCCACTTCTAACAAAGTGGAAGTTAACGGCAGCTAAGTCCCTGGATAACGATCTCTAACCTTCAGATGAAGTAAAAACTCCATCTGAAGCTAAGAGCTCTGTTTCTTAAATTAAATTTATTGTTCTGAATTCTTATGTAAGCCATGGAGGAGAAATTTTATAATTTCAATGTATTGTAGGTTAGTCATATATTTAAATTATATAATATAAATATGTCAAGTCTCAATATGCTAAATAATCAAATCTTTTGATTTACATTATATTATTTGTGATAAGATTAAATGGGGCATTAAAATTTTTAAGGGGATGTTAAATTGATTTTAGTTAGTGCATTAATTACTTTAATTTTAACAGCAGTGGCAGGATATTTAGGGAAGACAAAGGTGAAGAATTCTAAGGATTTTATAAGAGGAGGAGATGGACTTGGGGTTATTGGTGTCACCAGTATGCTTATGGGAGCTATAATAGGTGGAGCTTCAACAGTTGGAACAGCACAGATGGCATATAAACATGGCATAGCAGCTATATGGTTTATAACTGGAGTAGCTGTAGCTAGCATAATTTTAGGGCTTATATATTCTAGACTTGTTAATAAAAAGAATTCCGAGACGCTACCACAGATAATAGGAAATACCTATGGTGAAAAAGCCAGGACTTCTTCTAGTATATTGCTTTCAATTGGCATGTTTATACATATAAATGGACAAATTATAGCATGTATAGCTTTATTTACAGCTATTTTTGGAATAGACGTAAATATAACAGCTCTTATGGTGGTGGTGCTTTTAGTGGTATATGTGGTATTCGGCGGTTTTTGGGGAAGTACTTTAGTTGGTGGAATAAAGACTGTATTATTGTATGGCACAAGCATTATATGCGGAATTATTCTTATTTTTAAATTTGGAGCTCATAAGGAAATTATAAGTTTTTTTCCTAAAAATCCTTGGTTTAATTTATTTAGTGATGGGGTATTTGAGGATTTAGCCTCTGGATTTTCAACAGTAGTGGGCATATTATCTACCCAAACTTATTTTCAAGCTATAATGTCTGGGAAAAGCGAAAAGGTATCAAAAATAAGTGCCTTTATAGTAGCTTCTTTAGTTTTCCCTGTGGGAATAGTATGTACCATGATAGGCATGTATATGAGAATTCATTTTCCAGGTATTGTTCCAAGTGAGGCCTTTCCTTTATTTTTAGTAAATTATCTAAATCCAGCATTGGCAGGAGTGTCTATAGCTACGGTACTTATATCATCTATGGCTACAGGAGCAGGACTTACTCTGGGTATATCTACAATGTTTGTTAAGGATGTTTATAAGCAATTGATTGATAAAAAAGCTGATGATAAAAAAGAGCTTTTGGTATTGAGACTTTCTATAATTGTAATAGGAATAGCAACTTTCTTTATAGTTATTAATAATCAAGACTCTATGATATTAAACTGGGGATTTTTATCTATGATATTTAGAGCAGTGCCTATATTTATACCTACTATATTTGCAATATTTTTTAAGGATAAAATACACAAGAGGGCAGGTTTTTATTCCATAATATGTGGAACATTAGCCAGCATAATATGGATTTTATTAGGACTTCACAGCATAAGTTCTATTTATATAGGGCTAATTACTAATTTGATAGTAATTTTAGGAGTTAGCAGGAGAGAATTTAGAATTAAGAATTAAAAATTAATAATTAAGAATTAAGAATTAAGAATTAAAAATTAAGAATTAAAAATTAAGAATGAAGGTTAAAGATAGATTAAAGGATAGCTTGATTATGAGCAAATCAAGCTATCTTTTTAAATGTAGAGGATGAAGGTAATATACTTAGTTTATCTGGTTATAATATTATTATTAATTTATCTCTTGAGCTTTAGCACATAAATTTGAAGATTTACATTATATGAATAAATGTTTTTATTGTATAACTGCGAAAGTTCAATAATTTATTAAGTATAAGTGAATTTTATAGGATATATAAAATATGTATGAATGGAGAGTTTTTTATGAATTTAAAAACAACAATGGATATGTTTAAAGAAATAGATAGACATTTATTAGAAGACAAAATACCATCGGAATATATTTTAGAAATTTCTAATGAACAGGTATTTAATGAAGAGCCTTTTAATATGTTGAAGAACTTAAAAGACACACCACAATCTCCTAAGTATCATCCAGAGGGAAGTGTGTGGAATCATACAATGCTGGTTTTAGATAAAGCAGCAGAAATTAAAGAGGATAGCAAAGACAAAAGGGTATTTATGTGGGCAGCACTTCTTCATGATTTAGGCAAAGCACCTACTACCAAAACAAGAAAGGGAAAAATAACATCTTATAACCACGATAATGTAGGTGAGGAGATGGCTAGAAAATTTTTAGAAAAATTTCATCAGGAGGAGCGTTTTACATATAAGGTTTGTAAGTTAGTTAGATGGCATATGCAGCCACTATTTATATTAAAGGATTTACCTTTTGCAGATCCAGAAAATATGCTTAAGGAAGTAGACATAGATGAAATAGCTCTACTTTTTTTATGCGATAGACTGGGAAGAGGTGGAGACAATAAAGAAAGAGAAATAGAAGAAAAAAACAATGCGGAAAATTTTATAAAAAAGGTAAAGAATGTTCAGGATATTTAATCCACCAAAGTAAATATTCAACATTACAAACCATAGTCATTTGTGGTAAAATTAATAATAAGAAATTTTTCCTTTTTTGTTAGATTAGATATACTAAATAAACGCTTTAATTTCCTATTTTAATGTATTTTTTTACTGTAATAATGATTTAATAAATATAAATTTGTAAGTGAAAAGTGGGAGTTTAAGAAAGCATTAGGGGAATGCTAGTGATAGGGGGGATTATGTTTAGGCATTGTAAATAGGAAATTTTTATAGGGGCTTATGTTAGGTTAATTTTAATTTTAAGGGGAGAAAAAAATGAGTGAAACCATGAAGTCTTTTATTAAGGATTTACCAATATTAACGGTAGGTATGTTTATAGGGGCATTAGCCGTGCATTTTTTTTTGATTCCAAGTAAACTAATTGTTGGATCAATTACTGGTTTATCTATTGTAATTAATTTACTTACGTCAATATCATTGCCAGTATTAGTTTTTATTATAAATACTTTTTTATTAATTTTATCTTATTTTCTTATTGGAAAAGAATTTGGTGTTAAGACCATATACTCAGCATTAATTTTATCACCAATGCTTTTCATATTGGAAAAAGTATATCCAATGAAAGAATCATTGATGAAGGATCAGTGGCTTGACCTGTTATGCTTTGTACTTATTTTAAGTTTTTCACAAACAATTTTATTTAGACGTAATGCATCCACTGGTGGATTAGATATTTTGGCTAAAATAGTAAATAAATATTTACATATTGATCTAGGAACATCAGTCTCTATTTCAGGAGCGATTATTTGTTGTACTGCTATTTTTGTATATGATATGAGAACAGTAATCATAGGATTATTAGGGACCTATATTAATGGATTAGTGCTGGATCATTTCATGGTAGGATTTAATTCTAGAAAAAGAGTTTGTATTATTTCCCAAGAGCATATGCTGATTCGTAAATTTATTATAGAAGATTTGCACCGTGGTGCGACATTATATCCTATTAAAGGTGGATTGGGAAATGAGGACAAGTTTGAAATTGAAAGCTTGATGACCAGAAATGAATTTTCTTATTTAATGGAATTTATTAAAAAAGAACAAATTAATGCATTTATTACGGCAGGAACAGTTAGTGAGATTTATGGTAATCTTGGAATAAAAGGAATAAAAACTAAACCAAAGTCATTACAAGAAAAATAATAAAAAGGGGTTATTGTGTTAAGAATAAACAATATGATATATTGTGCTAGATTGAAATTTTCAAGACAATATATTGTATGTAAAATCTTTAATGCAATAACCCCTTTTTTATAATTCAGCTCTTAAAACTTCGTACCCTTGTGGATGAAGTAAGTTCACGTAAAATTATTGTAGTTAGAATATATATATGAGATGGTTTCAATAAAAATTCAAGTGGCTATTAAAGAAATTTTAACCAATGAAAATTCAAAAGGTAATTTATATTGAAAAAAATGTTGGTTTATGTTAAACTAATGTGGAATTTGTATAAGGAGATGAATACATGGAGGATTCTAAAAAAGTCGTTCAAGGTTATCTATTAGTAGCATTGTGTGGAACATGCTGGGGACTAATGGGAGTGCTTACAAAGAAACTCGATCTTCTTGGCTTTGATGAATTTTCTGTTTCAGCTCTAAGACCTACTGTGGCTGCTGCCTTTTATTTATTATACACTTTAATAAAAGAGCCAAAATATCTTAAGACTGACTTCAAAAGTTTAATATTCTTCTTAATATATGGAGTAGTAACTTTAGATGGAATGTTTTTAACTTTTACTTATGCAGTTAAATATTCTAGTATAGCTACGGCATCGGTTTTGCTTTTTACTAATCCTATATTTGTAATGATTATGTCTAAATTTTTATTTAATGAAAAACTTACAAAAAAGAAGATAATGGCTTTAGTATTATCTATAATTGGATGCTTACTAGTTGTAAGGGCTTACAATGTGGAAGCGTTTAAGGTGAGTTTTTTGGGAATTATACTTGGAGTTATGTCAGGATTTACAGTTGCTCTTCAAAACGTAATGGGTAAAATAGGAGCTAATAAATATCACTATAAAACTCATTTAGTTTATTCTTTCTTATTTGCAGCTGTTTTCTTATGGTTTTTCAGACCACCATGGGTATTATTTAATAATGCAACGACACCTACAGCTTGGTTTTATATTATTGCAATAGGTTTCTTTGCAACAGTTATACCAAATGGTGCATTTGTAAAAGCACTACAATATGTAGAATCTAGTAAGGCAAGTATAGTTTGTAGTATAGAGCCTATTATAGCTACTATACTTGGGTTCTTAATATTTAAAGAGCAGCTAGAAATTTGGCAAATAGTAGGTATGGTACTTATAGTACTATCAGTAATTCTTATTCAAGGCAAAGAAGATTAATATTTTTTTATATAATATGTAAGCGCTACCATGTAACAACTGAAAATATATAGCATATGGTAAAATACCAAATAAATGATTAAGGAGTACCGTTGGTACTCCTTAATTATTACAGGTTAATTGTTTTTTTCAGCCTCTCTCCATTCAGCAAGAAAGGTTTCACAAGCAGCAATGGTAGCATTGCTTTTTATACTAGAAACAGAACCTCTGCCATCCCAGTCATTCCCATCGCTTATATATAAAGTTTCTAAAAAATTCTCCAAATCTTTTATTGAATATTCAGGAACCAGTCTTCTATGATCCTTTAAATTTTGGTATACAGAATCAAAAACTCTATCGAACTCCATTTGCTCCCATTCTTTATTTTCCATAAAATGTCCTCCCGTTCCACTAGAGATTATGAATTTGATTAAAATATTATGAATTAATAATCATTATTAAGTATACTCTAATGAATTTAATTATTCAAGAAAAAAATGATCCCATAAAAATGGATATTTACGAGGTAATAGTTAAAGAAATAACTATTGATAAAAATAATAAAGAAAATAGAAAAAATCTATTGACTATTTGGTAGATAGGATTTAAAATGTAATTGTAAGTTAAAGAAAATTAAATATCGGTGGATGAAGGTCGTTGGAGATATCCTTTTAGAAGGGTAACCGTAGAAGAAAAATATAGATTATGCTATAGATTTATATTGAAGCTTTCAGGTTTGATACAATGATCCGACACAACCCTGGAGAGATCCCTTAAGTGGGACATCAACGAAGCAACTTAAACTAGAATATGTTTGAGGAAACTTTCAGATAAAAGGACAGGGAGTAGTTAGCAATAGGTATACTATTATAACTACTCCCTGTTTTTTATATATATTTTTAAGATAACAAACAAATTTATCCCACATTCATATAAAACTACCCTAAAATAATATAAAACTACCTAACATAAAATCCCTTAACCCACAAGGGGTTTTATGTTTTTTTGTATAAAAAGTATTTGACAAGAGGAGTGGTGTTTTTCAGAGAATTTAAAGAGTAAATTGTGAATAGCCACCCGTTAAGTAGACGGGTGGCTTGCTAACGGTGTTCATTGGTATGCTTTAGGTGTTTTTTTAATAAGTATAGTAATTTTAGGGCATTTTAATAATAAAAGGTTATAATTATAATAAAAGAAAAATATTTTATATTAAGAAGTATGATTATTCCACAAAAATCATTACATTAATTGAATTATGAAATTTCTTAAATTAAACTTATTGTTTCTAGCTCTTATGAAAGGCATGGAGGAGAAATTTCATAATTCCATCGCATTGTACCTTTTTCTGGGTTAATCAGAAGTATAAAAAATATTTAAAATTACAACAAAAATTAAACAGGTATGCAAGGCATAGTAGAAGGGAGGGACTGCTACAATTAAGTAGCGTAAAATTATGATTATAGGAACAGCTAAAATATATTTATATGCTAATTGGGTTCATTCCTTAAAGGAGAAGAGAATGATAGTTAAGAGTTTAATTGCAAAAGTTCACAATAAATATAATGTTTCCATTGCGGAGATTGAAAATCAAGATTACCATAAATCAATAGTCTTAGGCATTGCTTGTGTAAGTAACGATACTAGGCATGCTAATAGTATGGTTCAGAATGTTTTAGGCTTTATAGAAGGTAATACGGATGCTATAGTGGAGAGAACTGAAATAGAGATACTATAGTTATAGTATAGAATTAGTATATTAAGAATTGAACTTTCGCAGTTATAAAATTTGCAGATAAGTAATACTCCTTACTTTTTACCCAGTACCTAGTACCTAGCATCTGATGCCTAATTTCTTACCTTGTATAGTGTATAACTTAAAACTTATATGCGAAAGTTGAGCTATTAATTAGTACCTAGTACCTAGCACCTAGTACCTAATTTCTTACCTTATATAGTGTAGAGCTAAAAATTTATATGTGAAAGTTGAGTTAAGAATTAATAGTAGATTATACTAATGCCAAATCTTTAAGTGAAATATATTAAAGATTTGGCATTAGCACTTGGTTATTAGGCATTAGATTTTAGAAATAGTTTTACTAAAGAAACTTCAAAAGTTTCTTTATTTTATCCAAGGTTATGTTATAAGGTGGATATACTTTTGTATCAATAGATACGCTGCTTTTCAAAACGCTCTTATTATGGGAGAAAGTATCAAAAGAAGCCTTTCCGTGATAACTACCCATTCCACTTTCGCCAACGCCTCCAAAAGGTAGATAATTAGTGGTCATATGGATTAAAGTATCGTTTATGCATACGCCACCAGAGGAGGTTTTCTTTACAATCTCATTTTGTACTTCCTTAGAAGATGAGAAGATATATAGTGCTAATGGTTTAGGTTTATCATTTATGATATTTATGGCATCTTTTAAATTTTCATATTCTATTATAGGTAATATAGGACCAAAGATTTCCTCACCCATTACAGGAGCATCTAAGGATACGTTATTCAAAACCGTAGGGGATATAAATCTTTCTTTTTCGTCTGTATAACCACCTATTACTACATCTTGTCCAGCCATTAAATTTTTCAGCCTAGTAAAATGTTTATCATTTATTATTCTTCCAAAGTTAGGACTACTTTTAGCATCTTGACCATAAAACTGGACCAGTGTATTTTTAATTTCCTCTATTAGAACATTCTTAATATCCTTTTGTACTAATACATAGTCTGGTGATACGCAGGTTTGTCCAGCATTAGAGAATTTACCAAAGCATATGCCTTTAGCAGCATTTTTTATATCGGCATCTTTATGAACTATACAAGGACTTTTACCACCTAGCTCAAGAGTTACAGGAGTTAAATTTTTCGATGCAGTCTCCATTACAACTCGTCCTATATTAGGTGAGCCAGTAAAGAAAATATAGTCAAATTTTTCTTCTAAAACTCTAGAGGACATGCCTTTTGAATTTTCTACCACATAAACATGTCTATCTTCAAAAGCTTCACTTATTATTTTTTTTATGGCATTGGAAGTATTGGGAGACATGCTAGAAGTCTTTATGATGCAACAGTTTCCCGCAGCTATGCTCCCTATAAGAGGATTTATAGCTAATTGAAAAGGATAATTCCAAGGGGAAATAACTAGAGTTAATCCCAAGGGTTCAGAGACAATATAACTTCTACTTCCCACATAGGCAAGAGGAGTTCGTACCCTTTTAGCCCTAGAAAATCTCTTTATATTTTTTATCATATAATTTATTTCTGCTAATGATATACCTATTTCTGTCATGTATGATTCTATTTCATTTTTATTTAAATCTTTTTTTAAAGCGTCTAATATAAGTGCTTCATTATTTTCTATGGAGTTTTTTAAATTTTCTAAAGCGCTTATTCTAAAGTCTATATTTTTAGTAATTCCTAAATTGAAAAATTTCCTTTGTTCTTTAATTATTTTAGAAAGTGTGTCCATTTATAGTACCCCCCATGTTATGGATTTGTATCCAATTTACCATATGTATTTATGATACAAATAACATTATAACAGTAAAACCATAAATTGTAAAATAGTCATTAATTAGAGATTTACAGTATGATTCCACCACAAAAAAGATACAATGTGGTGGAATTATGAAATATTTCTAAAATTAAATTTAAATAGTTTCTTCGCTACATATGCAAGTAATTCCAGAGAATTTTCATACTAATCTTTTTATAGAAAATGTACGAAAAACTCTGTTGTTTATCACAAGGAGCGAAAATACATAATAATATTATAGATTAACTAGAATTTTATTATGAGTGTATTGACTTTTATAAGTAAAAAAAGTATAATTGTAAATCAATAGGTAAATATATAAATAGTAAGAAATAAATTATATGTTTTTGAATATACTATAAGTAAACTTATAGCAATAAGACTGTGAAGAGAAGAGTAGGTATAAGAAAGGTTTCAAAGCGAGTCGGTGAAGGTGTAAGACCGATAAATCTCTTATATTGAAGAACATCTCGGAGTTTCTAACCGAAATCTAAAGGAGAGTAGACTTAGAGGGAACCCAACCCTTATAATGGGAGAGTATAAAAAGCATTAGTTGCTTTCGTACTTTATAGAGGTGGCCTTTTTAGGCAAACTGGGTGGTACCGCGAATATAGCCTTTCGTCCCAATATGGGATGAAAGGTTTTTTTGACGTTATTTTTACTGCATAATAACTGAAATATAAGATTAATAAGTGTATTGATTATACACAAGATTTGAAAAGCAATTTGGTAATATGTCAAGAACAAAATAAAAGAAAAATGAAATGATTTCTTTAAAAAAGGGTAACCTTAACAAGCATACAGTCCAATAAGAATGTATGTTTGTATAATTATGAAATTTAATCT
>NZ_CABDWS010000032.1 GCF_901447495.1 Haloimpatiens lingqiaonensis | reverse complement strand
CCCTTCTTGCTAATATTTATATATATTTTCTGAGAAAGAACAAAAAGATTACTATAGTCGCTTAAAAAAGGAAATAAAGTTTCTAAGTAATCTTTTTATAAAGTTAATTTACGCACAATCTGCTGGGCATATAAATATGTAAAACTAAATTACGATTTATGGAAGCAGATAGCAGAAAAATTGGATTTTAAAAACCTTCCTAAAAATATTCAGGAAGATAAAATAGATAACGTTGTTAACACAGCTCTATCCAAAGCAATAGAATTAAAGTGGAAATTAAGAAAAGAAGTCATAGATGCCTGGGATAATACCAATAGCGAAGAAATTGATGAGTATGATAAAGATATAATAAGTTGGAAGAAACAAATACTAGATAAAAGTTGGACAATAGATAGATTATTACTGATATTAGATAAATTTAAAATGATAGATAATTTAGCTTTTGGCGAAGATATGATAAAAATTAATTGCCCTTCTTGCGGACATGAAGATTTTGCAGTCTTTTTAAATAAAGATGGATCTGTCCTAGTTAATTGTGTTGGTGGTAAGTGTAATATAGGTACAGGAGATATATGGCAAATATTTGGTGATGAAGGAAGTATTGAAACTATAATAGATGAGGTATGGGATACATTAAAAAATTGTAATGATTCGGATATTAATAAGATAAAGAATGGAGATTATGTAGTAAAAAGGTGCAGTTCTTATGCTAATAAATATCTACCAAGTATTGTTGGCAACTGCGTAGAAAAATACAATTATATGTATAAAAAAGGATTTACTAAAGATGTTTTAATAGAGTGTGATGTATTGTACAGAGATGATGCTGTGAATACATGGAATAATAAAACAGGAGCAAATGAAATTAATGATTTTAGATATAGAATATGTTATGTTATAAAAGATTTGAAAGGAAATGTAGTTGGGATTCAAGGCAGAAGTATTTTTGACAATAATATAGATAGGGAACGCTTTGTAAAAAATGACGAACATTACAAAAAAGTTTATTGGAATAGTTTCAAATATAATAAAGATGACTGTGCAAAAAAACGCAAGGAAGAAAAATTTAAAAAATTATCTCAAAAGGTACTATCAACGTCAGGATTTAAGAAAAGTCAACACTTATACCTTGCTTATAAATATGTAGGTATGGAAGGTATAAAAAAAGTCGTGATAACGGAAGGTCCAAAAGATGCTATCAAAGTATATGCACAAAAATTTAATGATATAGCTGTAGTTAGTAGCCTAGGAAAAGATTTATCTTCTGCACAGGCAGAAATACTTCTTCAAGTATTTGGAACTGACGTAGAAATTGTAATGGCTTATGACGGGGATGAGGCAGGTAAAAAAGGAAATATAGATGCTTATAATAGATTAATAAAAAAAGGATTTAAAAAGGTGTCTTTTGTGAAATATAAGAATTGGAAAGATTTTGGAGACGTAATAGTAAAGACAAAAACGGCAGAAAACAAGATAATTGCAGGAATGATTAATAATGCTCTATCATTCGATGATTACAATAATAGTAAAGATAGTAATAAAGTAAAGAGAGTAAATAAAACAGATAAAAAGAATAATAATGATGGAAAAGATTTTTGGACTGTACAAGCAGAAGAATGGGAAAAAGAGAATGATACTATCTCTAACGGAGAAGGATTAGCAGAACCGTCAGTAGCAGAACAAATCACCTTCGATGCAAACGCAGAAAGAACAGCAGACTGGTTCGCAGAGCTAATAAAACTTGCAAAACGAGAATCTGGAAAATTTGCAATAAACATAGAAGCAGAAATGATGAATTTACAAGAAAATGGTAAGGAAGAATGGTTTAAAGAGTTTGTAAGAAGATATGGAGATTTACCTTACAACATTTTACTAATAGTTGCAAAAGTGGAGAAAAAAATAAAAGTAAGAGAGATGTTGTTGGCAAAATTTACAAAACAAACAATTAGTGTTGTAGATGATGCTACGAATGATAATTATATACCGTTTTAAATAGTTTAACCTACCTTTTTAGGTAGATTTTATTTTTATGTATATGCTATAGACTTTATAACTAATCGGCGCTATAATCATTATAAAAATAGGAGGTGTTTACATATTATGTATGATGATTTTGAGAAAGCTATAAATTGCAATGAAGTAATAAGTAGGATTGTAACTCTAGCAAATAATCTAAATAGCCCGGCGGATTTTGGAAGTAATGTAGCAGAAATACTAAAAGACAATGAGTTAATAAGTCCAGAAACCTACTACATTGTAACTGGTCAATTATAGCCATCCTGCTAAAAAAAGCGGGATTTTAGATCACAAATAACCCATCCTATGTACTCTTTATTGAAAAACAAAGATTTCACTTGAAAGAAGTAATAAAATAATATATATGTAAATAGTTTTAAAATGAATGAGCTAAAGTAACTAATACAATCTTTTTATAATGTAGTTTGCAAAACAATATATTTAAGAATGGGAAAAATTAGCATGGGGCAACCCATGCTAAAAATATGTTTATTTTATTCAGTATATATTCCCTAAAATAAAAAAAGCAATGGAAGAAAGTAAAAAACTAATGATTATACATTTTATAAATGTATAAAAAGTTTTATGGTTTAATTTAAATTTTACTTTTTTTATAGAATTAATCAATTACCTTTATTTATAATAGAGATATTACCTGTATATTTAAGTGAGTCTATTTTCCACTTATTATCTTCTTTCACAATACGAGCGGTTATTGGAGGAGTTTGCAAGGTATTGCCATTATTATAAAATATCACATTATATACAACCCAATATGAATTATTAGTATTTACATAATTAAAAAATTTGTAATCTATAGCTTTAAACTTTAGTTCGATTTTATTATCTTTTACCTGCTTAATTATATTATCTGTTGAGCCTTTTATATTTTCTTTATAATTGTTAGTAATAAAATTTAGGACAGTATTATTGTAATTATCAGTATTTTTATAATCCAAAGTATAATAAGCTTCAGAATATAATTTGAGTTCATCTTTTATATTTTGTAGTTCTTTCATTTTATATAATTCATTATCTTTTAAATAAATACTATCATAAACATCTGTATCTTTATTGTTATCGAACATATAAGTGATAGGACGAGTTGGCACTTGTTCTGCAGGAACTGGCGAAAAATGAGTTTCTGTATCTACTACCCATTTGTTATTCTCCAAAAGAATAAATAGAAAGATTTTATTCTGATAATACTTATTCTGTTTACTTACAGATGGATTATTTTTTTCCAATGTATATGCTGAACACTCTGCAATATAAACTTTTGAATAATCGTTATATGTAATACTATCTATATTTGTTTTGATATAATCTCTTTGGAGTTTTTTAGTTATAATGTTGTCTATAGATTTTTTATCATCTTTCTTTTTTTCTTTTTCTAATTGGAAGTTGGTTAGGTAGTTTCTATAATCAAAGTAAGTATCTTCTTTTGTATAGTCAACTTCAAACCATGCCTTGTTAAAGTTGTCAACAAGTTTAGTTATTGTATCATAATTATTATCCTTATTAAAGTCTTTAGTTGGAGGTATATTATCGCCGTAATATTCATATTGAGTGTTTACCGCTGGTAACTGATCTGCATTAGTTAATTTTGCAACTTTATTAGTAGTTGTTTGAGAAGGATTACTAACTCCACATCCTACCAAACTAAACATGATAAATAAAAAACCTAAAGTACATAATAATTTTGACTTCAATTTTGTTTCCCCTTCCTTGAATATTATAATTATTTTTTACTTTCTTCATTGCTTTTAAAATTTAGTAAAATTTCTTGGATTTTTAGAAGTTACCTTTTAAAGGTCTTGTTATCAAAAACAATAAATTAATCAAAACAAATATATTAGGAATCATATGTAATAAAATGAAAATGTTATATAATAACTATATCGGATGAAAAAATATATTCTTAACTTACTATAATTACGCTATGGTTTTAACCTAATACTGATGTTAGTATTAGGTTATCAAATACGAGAAGTTAATTTTATTTCACAAATTGAATTTAGAATACAATCAAAATATAATATTATTATATTTATCAAGATATAAAAGAGATAATAGATAAGATGCTACCTGCATATTTGTGCATGAAAAGTCGGTTTTGCAATCTATATTTCATGTATATTAAATATAGAAAGAGGTGTGGAGGCATGGACTGGTTGGAGAGAATGAATCGGGCATTGGATTACATTGAAAGTCATCTAGATGACGAGATAGATTATACCGTAATGGCAGGAGAAGCATACTGTTCAGAGTATCATTTTTCAAGAATGTTTTCCTCTATTAGTGGCATTTCCCTTTCAGAATATATTAGGCGTAGACGACTAACACTTGCTGCTTTTGAAATTCAAAAAACTGATATTCGTATTATAGATGTTGCCATTAAATATGGATATGAATCTTCTGATTCATTCGCACGAGCTTTTCATAAGATACATGGAATAAAGCCATCTGAAGCTCGTAATAAAGGAGTACAATTAAAAGCCTTTCCACGAATCTCTTTTCAAATATCTATTAAAGGGGATGTAGAAATGGAGTATAGGATTGAGAACCTTGATTTTGAATTAAGAATAATAGGTAAAAGCAAAATGGTAAAGACAAGTAGAGCATTTAAAACAATTCCAACACTTTGGAATTGTGCCAAAAAAGATGGATTTATGCAAAAGCTTATTGATATGTCCTGGGAAAATCCAAAGTGTAAGCTTGAAGGTCTTCTAGGAGTTTGCGGGAAAGAGGCAGCTATTACAGATGAAGAGTTTGATTACTTTATGGGAGTAAGATACGATGGAGAGATTACCGATGATATGGAAACTCTTATAATTCCACAAAGCACATGGGCAGTTTTTCCTAATGTTGTAGAGGCATGGAAGCGCTTATACTCTGAATGGATTCCAACTTCTGGCTATGAACTTGCTAACCTACCATGCATTGAATGTTATTATGGTCCAAAACATAAGCCAAGACATGAGCTATGGGTTCCTGTTGTTCCTAAATAATTGTAAAAAGTTCATTAGGTAAAAGTATAAAGCTGACACATCCTATGTAGTCTTTATTGGACGACTAAAATTGTATAATAGTTTCATAATAAAGCAGATGAAAAACAAAGAAAAGCATAAAGGGCATTAGAAGAATAATTGCACAGTATAAAATTAAAGGTTTATTTTTAAAGAATATTTGATATAATATAAATAAGAAAAGGCTTAGTGCTGGTAACACTAAGCCAATCCTAGAACGTTTTAGTTTTAGGGTTATTGGATTTTAGTTAAATAAACTAGATTATGAAATTAGTGCTTGCGTTTGGTGGACGGAGCACTTTTTTCATTTGTCTTAAATTTAATTTTAACCTAATTGTGCGAAATTCTCCCATCCTCTATAGGTGGGAGATGGATAGCACTTGCCGATAGGCAACAAATATGATAACTTATAATCAGTTACATTAACTGAAAGGTAGTGTTATCAATGCAATTAGACAATAATAACCATTCAGTATTCTTGCTAAATTATCATTTGGTATTAGTTATAAAATACAGAAGGAACGTTATAGATGACCAAATATCAAATAGATTAAAAGAAATATTCGAGTATATCTGTCCTAAATATAATATTGTTTTAGAAGAATGGAATCATGATTTAGACCATGTACATTTATTATTTAGAGGTTCACCCAATACAGATATATCAAAATTTATTAATGCGTATAAAAGTGCCAGTAGTAGACTTATAAAAAAAGAATTTCCGAAAATAAAAAATCAGTTATGGAAAGAATATTTTTGGAGTAGAAGCTATTGCCTTATAACAACTGGTGGTGCTCCTATAGATATAGTTAAAAAGTATATAGAAAATCAAGGAATGAAATGAGGTGAGGATATGTTAAAAGCTTATAAATATAGGATTTATCCTAATGAAGAACAAAAATTATATTTAGCAAAAACTTTTGGTTGTACTAGATTTATCTATAATAAGATGTTGGCTGATAGAATTAAGTCTTATGAGGAAAACAAAGATTTAGATGTTAAGCAAATTAAGTATCCTACACCTGCACAATATAAAAAAGAGTTTGAGTGGCTTAAAGAGGTTGATAGTTTAGCACTAGCTAATGCACAACTAAATTTAGATAAAGCATATAAAAATTTCTTTAGAGATAAATCAGTTGGATTTCCTAAGTTCAAAAAGAAAATCAATACTAATAGTTATACAACAAATAATCAAAACGGAACTGTGTCTGTAGAAAATGGATATGTAAAGATACCTAAATTAAAATCAGCGATAAAAATGAAACAACATAGAGAATTCAAAGGATTAATAAAAAGTTGCACTATATCTAAAAAACCAAGCGGCAGATATTATATATCAATTTTAGTTGATACAGAAAATTTTATATTGCCTAAAGTAGATAAAAAAATAGGTGTTGATGTTGGTCTAAAGGAATTTGCAATATGTTCAGATGGATATAGGGAACCTAATCCAAAACATCTTAGAAAATCTGAAAAAAGACTAGCTAAACTTCAAAAAGACTTATCACGCAAACAAAAAGGTAGTAATAACAGAAATAAAGCTAGAGTGAAAGTTGCTAAACTACATCAAAGAATAGCAGACCAAAGGTCGGATTTCTTGCATAAGTTATCAATTAAACTAATTAGAGAAAACCAATCTATAGTAATTGAGGACTTAAAAGTTAAGAATATGCAACAAAATCATAAATTAGCTAAAGCTATAAGTGAAGCTAGTTGGTCAGAATTTAGACGAATGTTAGAATATAAAGCTAGTTGGTATGGTAGAAAAATAATTATAGCACCTTCCAATTATGCTAGTAGTCAGCTATGTTCTGAATGCGGATATAAAAATGAAGAAGTAAAAAATCTAGCACTTAGAGAATGGATATGTCCTAATTGTGGAGTACACCATGACAGGGATATAAATGCAAGTAAAAATCTACTGAAATTAGCTATATAATTTTGGTAATAAGCGAGGTTGGTTCGACCTTTTGAGCGTGGGTAAACTTGCTACAGTAGTAGTATTGACCACGAAGCCCCCACTTCAACGAAGTAAGTGGGGTGTAGTTCACTACACGAGATATTGAGAGGAGTGAATGTTATGAATGAAAAACATGATTGTTCTTGTGCAAGTCAACAAGAAAAGGAAAAGAAAGCTAATAACTCTAGAACCAAACATAGTAAAAAGACACATAAAAAAGATTAATATTAGTTTTTAACAGTGCACCCTTGAATGTTAGAAAATAGCATTTAGGGGTGCTTTTCTCTTTCTTTAAATAAACTAAAATATAAAAGTAAAACATTTTCTAATTTTAATTTTTAGCTTCAAAAGGTTAAATCTAATCTTTTACGATATTGATTTTACTTAGTTCTTCTAAAAGAGCTAAAAGTTTATTTACATGGTAGTTAAATGTAATATCTAAGTTTGTTGATAAGCAATCTTCATTTGAATCTATTTCTTCGTTAAATAAATCCTTATATTTAGATAAATTATTCAAATCTAATTTGCACTTATTTTTTAAGCTATCTATGGCAAATAAATGAACATATGCGGCATTGCTTATGGTTAATATTTTTTTAATATTTTCTACTTTAATATTATCAGTCTTTTTTATTTTAATTTCATTTAAGTAAGTATGTAATGAGTCATCTAGGTTGTCAATTTCCATTTGAAGCTTTTGTATATTTAAATTAGAGGTATTTTTGATTAAACTTTTAGAAAGAGAAAAAATATCATTTATAAGTGTATTGCAGTGAGAGGACATTTTATTTAAATAATCTGGTGGTGCAATTAGATAGTTTACCAATACAGCAATGGCGATACCTATAAAGGTTTCTAAGAGTCTAGTTACGCTGTATGCAAAAGGATTTTGACCTTTCATATTGGTCATGATAGCTAGAAAAACTATACAAGCTATATTTATAGAGCTTCTTTTGTTAAGCATATTGCAAAAATAAATAACTGCAATTATTCCAATGCCAGTTAAGATAGAGTTTTCTGGGCGTATGAGAGCAAAAATGAGGCCTATAAGAGCTCCTACAGAAGTGCCTATCATTCTATTTTTACCAGTAATAAATGAATCGGAAACTGAACTTTGCATACTTATTACTGCTGCAATACATGCATAAAAGGGGTATTGTATTTTAAGTAAATTTAGCGTTATTATACATAAAAAAACAGATAAGGCTGTTTTCATTGTACGCATACCTATTCTTGACATGGGGATCTATCCTTTCATTAAATTTATGGGTTAAAAATTGTTAATCAGTGAATTTGTTTAAATGATATAGTTAAGTATATCAAAATTTATAATATAAACAATGGTTAAATTTAAAAAATATAATAAAATAAAATTCAGACAAAAATCAAAATTTAAAATAAATATTATAGATAGCTATAAATAAATGGCTATCTATATATTTTTTCTATTGGATAAGTAAAGATTAATGACCTAAAATAATTATGGGATTCGTATAAAGTAGCATTAACAGTAGTTGGGGGGAGAAAATTATGCTAAAGGAAGAGATGTTTAAAGAATTATCTACTGCTGTAGTGGAAATGGAAGAAGAAAAAGTGGTGGAATTGTGCCAAAGGTCTTTAGAAATGAATATAGAAGCATATGAAACTATAACCAAGGGACTTATAGATGGCATGGATCAAGTTGGAAAATTATATGAGGAAGAGGAATATTTTTTGCCAGAAGTACTTATATGTTCTGATGCTATGAATGAAGGATTAGACATATTAAAACCTCATTTAAATAGAGGAATTATGGATAACCCTATAAAGGTTGTAATAGGCGTTGTGGAAGGAGATACACACGATATAGGAAAAAATCTTGTAAGGGTTATGATGGAAGCTTCCGGTTTTGAAGTTTATGATTTAGGAAGGGATGTGCCACTTAATAATTTTATAGAAGAAGCAGAAAAGCAAAAGGCACATATAATATGTATGTCTACATTAATGACAACAACTATGCCAGGAATGAAGACTGTTATAGATAATTTAAAAGAGAGAAATTTAAGAGATAAATACAAAGTAATGATAGGGGGAGGACCTGTTTCTCAAAAGTTTGCAGAAAAGATAGGAGCAGATTTGTATACTGTTGATGCTAACGAAGCTGTAAGAAAAGCAAAAGAACTTATGTAAAATTTTTATTTATACTTGATTTTAGAGGGTTATACTAGAATCAAGTATTATTTTTAGTAATTAATTCAACTTTCTAAATTTTAACCAAGAAGCCACCACTTCAGCGTGAACAAATGGTGGGAGAGTTGACACTCGTATATTTGAGATTAGTAGAAAGGGTGTTTGTAATGAATGAAAAAGAAAGATTGTTGGCTGTATTGAAGGGTGAGATGGTAGACAGGCCGCCAGTAATTTGTCCAGGGGGCATGATGAATGCTGCGGTTACAGAAGTGGTTCAGGGTTTAGATAAAAATCACAATGTAGACTTAAAAGCTATGGTGGAAGCTGCAAGGAAAGTAAGAGAGTTAACTGGATTTGAAAACTATGGAGTGCCCTTTTGTATGACCATAGAAGCAGAGCCTTTAGGAATTAATGTGAATTTAGGGGATAAAACTGTAGAACCAAGGGTTACAGAGTATAATCAGATGGATTTAAGTGATATTGAGAATTCTTATAGTATAAACCCTACGGAGTCTGGAAGAATGCCAGTGGTTTTGGAGGCAATAAGAGAACTTAAAAATGAAAATATACCGATAATAGGAAATATAACAGGTCCTATGAGCACTGCCACTTCCATAGTAGATCCTTTAAAATTAATTAAAATGCTTAGAAAAAATCCTGAAAAAGCATATGAGTTTTTAGAATACGTTACAGAATATTCTATAGAATATATAAGGGAAATGATAAAAGCTGGAGCAGACGTTATAGCTATGTCAGACCCAACAGCTACAGGAGAAATATTAGGAAGAAGAAATTTTGAGAAGTTTATACTTCCTTTATATAAAAAAATAGTTTCAGAAGTTCACCATTTAGGAAAAAATATAATAATACATATATGTGGTGATGCTAAAACTATAATAGAAAGTTTGGACACTATAGGGGCAGATGCATTAAGTTTTGATTCTATAGTGGGTATGAGGTTTGCAAAAGGCAAGCTTACTACTAAATTAATGGGAAATGTGAATACACAACTTTTACAGGAAGGACCTAAGGAAAGAATAAAGTCTATAACTGAGAATTGTATAAAATCAGGAGTGGATATAGTATCCCCAGCTTGTGGTCTTGGCATGTCCACACCTATAGAAAATTTAAGAGTAATGACGGATTTTGTGAAAGGAAGAAGGTAATATGGCTAAGATTAACTTTAAAGATAAAAATTTAGTCATGGAAGTAGAAGAAAATACTACATTGCTTCAATGCATAAGAAAAGCTGGATTAAGAATAGAAACTCCTTGTAATGCCATAGGACTTTGTGGAAAATGTAAGGTTATAGCTAAAGGAGAATTAAGTTTAATAAGTGAAGAGGAAAAGAAGTTTATAAATGAGGAAAAAAATGAAAGATTAGCTTGCATTGCCAAGGTAAAGGGAAATGTGGAAATAGAGCTTATAAAGGAAAACAGTGAATTAAAAACCATAAATAAGGGATTTTCTATAGATGTAAAGCCAGATGGAGATATATTTAAAATTGCACTTCCAGATGTGGAAAACTCTAATTCTAAGCCTTATGCAGAAACATTAAATTATAAGGTGAAAGCTTTTCATATATACGAAAAAATAGGTTTAATGGAAAGTGAAAATAAAAAGCATAAATATGCAGTAGTTTATAAAGATGAAATTATAGATATATGTGAAGAAAATAAAAATATATTAGGAGTGGCTATAGATATAGGAACTACAGGTATATCCAGTTATCTTGTAGATTTAGAAACTGGAGAAATTATAGATAAAATATCATCTTTAAATCCCCAAACAGAATTTGGAGGGGATGTGTTAACTAGAATAACCTATTGTATGAATAATATTAATGGGGCGGAAGAATTAAAAATAAGCATAATAAATGAAATAAATAGGATAATAAAAGAGCTTACTGGGGAAAAATTTGCATTTAATCAGATTTATGAAGTTGTTATATCAGGCAATACTACTATGCTTCATTTGTTATTAGGAGTAAATCCTATTTCATTGGCCAAGGCACCTTACAGGCCTGTTTTCTTAGATGCTTTACATATAAATGGGAAAGATATTGGAGTAGATTTTAATAGGGAAGGAATTTTCACATTACTTCCATCTGCTTCAGCATATGTAGGGGCTGACATTATATCTGGAGTGGTAGCTTCGGATTTTCAAAATAAAAAATGGTCATCTATATTTGTGGACATAGGAACAAATGGAGAAATTGTAGCTATAAATGAAGGTAAAATAATGACAACATCTACTGCAGCAGGACCAGCTCTTGAAGGAATGAATATATCCTGTGGATGCAGAGCACAAAAGGGAGCCATAGAATCTTTTAGCATAGATGATGATTTTAATATAAATTATAATACCATAGGAAGTGTAGATCCTGTAGGCATATGTGGCAGCGGACTTATAGATATAGCGGCAGTTTTAGTGGAAAAAGGCATAGTGCTTAAAAGTGGCAAGTTTAATAAAAATATAAATGAAAAATTAAAGGATAGATTAGTAGATAAAAAATTTTATATAACAGATAAAGTATACATATCTCAAAAGGATATAAGGCAAATACAATTGGCAAAAGGAGCCATAGCAGCAGGAATTATAATGCTACTGCATCATATGGGAACGAATATAAACGAAATAGAAGAAACAGTTATAGCAGGAGCCTTTGGATATCATGTAAATCCAGATAGCATAAAACAAATAGGCCTTATACCTAAAGGGTTTGAAGGGAAGATAACCTTTGTAGGAAACACTTCTTTAGAAGGAGCAAGGATAGCTCTTGTAAATAAAGATTATTTAAATTTAATGAGTGACCTTAGAAAACACATGGAAGTTTTAGAATTGTCTACTAGTGATGAATTTCAAAAATATTTTATTGAGCAACTTAATTTTTAAGAATGAGTGGAGGTGAGATTTATGGCTGTGGAGATATTTAAGTGTGTCAATGATGGCATGGATAAAATACCCAAGGAGGCTATACAGGGGTTGGACATAGAGTTTCCAAAGGTACATATAGATGCTTATGAAATGGCCAGGATGTCAAAGGCCATAAAAGAATACAGAAAAGATAATTTGTGCAGGGTACCCTTTTGTAATACTGTAGAAGGAGAGGCCTTGGGAGCTATTATAAAATTAGGAGATGAAAATACTGGACCAAGGGTGGAAAAGTATTTGATAAATTCCATAGAGGACATAGAGAAAACAAAGTCTATGGATTTTACAAAAGGAAGGATAGAACAGGTTTTAAAAGCAGTAAGTATATTAAGTGATCAAGGAGAAAGGGTATGTTTAGCAGTTGAAGGGCCGTTTACTATAGCTAATTCACTTATGGATACAGGATTGTTTTATAAGTTTTTGAGAAAAGAAAAAGAAAGGATGAATGATTTCTTTAAGCTTTTAGAAAATGATATTGCAAAGTATATTTTAAAAGGCATAGATAAGGGCGCAAACATAATATCTTATGCAGATCCTGTGGGAACAGTAGATATAGTAGGACCAAAGGTTTATAGAGAAGTAAGCGGTAGAATTACATATAATATATTAAAAGCATTAGAAGGAAATTTAAAAAATTCTGTAATACATATTTGTGGCAAAACATCAACCTCTTTAGAGAGCATAGGTTTAGCAGAAAATATACCAATAGAAATTCCTAATGATATACCCTATGGACAAATTCTCAAAAATATAGATTTTAGTAAAAGTGGCATTAAATTTATAGGAAATTGGTGCATAAAAAGAAGTGGTTTAAATAAGAAGGATGGTATTCTTTGGCAGCTAAAATTTATATGCGAAAGTTGAGTCTATAATAAATTAACACTATCAAATAAATTCAATTTCAATTTATTTGATAGTGTTAATTATTTTATTTAAAAAGCTGTAGCATATAGGAGTTATATATTGTTTAAATTAATAGTTGAAGTTATTACTATTTTAAAATAAAATAATAAGATGTATGATATGTTTTATTATTGATTAAATTAACATATGATAAGGGTCTTGTTTAGGAAGGAGAAAAATATGCTTAAGGATATAGAATATGAAAATTTAGAAGGAGATTATATATTAATAGATGTAAGAAGTGAAGGTGAGTATAGTGAGTATACTATACCTGGAGCTATAAATATACCTATTTTTAATGACGAAGAAAGAAAAGAAATAGGAACGGTTTATGTAAGAGAAAGTGTGGATAAGGCTAAATCTATGGGGGTAGAGGCAGCATCTAAAAAACTTCCATATATATATGAAAAGATATGTGATTTGCAAAAAAAATATAAAAAAGTTGTGCTTTTTTGTGCTAGAGGGGGATTAAGGAGTACGGTTTTAAGTACATTCCTCGATAGCCTAGGTGTGAAGGTTTATAAATTAAAAGGTGGATACAAGGGATATAGGGCATACATAAATAGGGAATTGCCAGTGCTTAATGAAAAAGTACAATATGTAATTCTTCAAGGAAACACAGGTATGGGTAAAACGGAAATTCTAAAGGAACTAAAGAGAAGAGGACATAATATAGTGGATTTAGAAGGATGTGCCAATCACAGAGGCTCACTTTTAGGAAGTGTAGGTATAGGAAAGTGTAATAGCCAAAAGGCCTTTGAATCATTAGTATATGAGCAATTAAAAGAAAGAAATAGTGATTTGGTATTTTTAGAAGGGGAAAGTAAAAGAATAGGAAATATCATAATACCAGATTATATTTATAATAAAATGAGAGAAAGCAAGAGAATTTTGGTAAAGGGAGATTTAGATTACAGGGCTAAGAATATAATAGATGAATATACTAAGGGAGAGAATTGGAAGGAAGAGATTATTAACAGTTTAAATAATTTAAGAAAATATATAAGCGAAGAAAATATTGCAAGATACTTAAATATGGTAGAAAATGGTCAGATTCTAGACTTAACTAAGGAACTTATGGTAAAATATTATGATCCCATGTATAAAAATGGGGAAAATAAATACAAATATGAATTAGTTGCAGAGATAAATAGTATTAAAACTGCCTGTGATATTATAGAAAAATGGGTGGAGGGAATATAGAGTTTAAATTAAAACCATTTGTGTAGAGTTTGGAATTTATGTGCGAAAGTTTGAGTTAAATACTTATAAAATTTAAAATGTAGATTATTAGAAATTAAATTTTGGGGATTAGATATTGAGGATTGGGATTAATTAAAAAGGAGGGTGTTGTATGGAATTAAGTTTTACAAATAACCCCGTGTTAGGGGCATTATTAGCTACTTTATTTACTTGGTTTATGACAGCATTAGGAGCGGCAGTAGTATTTTTATTTAAAGAAATAAACAGAAAAGTATTAGATGCTATGTTAGGTTTTGCAGCGGGGGTTATGATAGCAGCAAGTTTTTGGTCACTTTTAGAACCTTCTATTGAAATGGCGGCTTCTTTAAATATGAAAGAGTGGGTGCCAGCAGCGGTGGGATTTTTAGCAGGTGGATTTTTCCTTTGGGCTGTGGATAAAATTCTTCCACATCTACATGCAGGCATGAAAACAGAAGAGGCAGAGGGCATAAAAACCAGCTGGCAGAGAAGTATACTCTTAGTTTTGGCTATAACCCTTCACAACATACCAGAAGGATTGGCTGTAGGTGTTGCCTTTGGAGCATTGGGCACTAATATTTCTTCAGCTACTTTTGCAGGAGCTATAGCATTAGCTATGGGTATAGGAATTCAAAACTTTCCTGAAGGAGCAGCAGTATCTATACCTTTAAGAAGAGAAGGCATGTCTAGATGGAAAAGCTTTCTTTATGGGCAAGCTTCTGGAGTGGTAGAACCTATAGCAGCAGTAATAGGAGCAGCTATGGTGGTTCATATGAGACCTATACTTCCCTATGCGCTTTCCTTTGCAGCAGGAGCTATGATATTCGTAGTAGTGGAGGAATTAATACCAGAATCTCAATTAGGTAAAAATACTGACTGTGCAACTTTAGGCACAATATTAGGTTTTGTAGTAATGATGGTGTTAGATGTGGCTTTAGGTTAATGTAAATATATTTTTAGTAATACTGTGGTAGAATAATTATCACAGTATTTTTATTTTATAAAAATATATATGAATAAGAAAGTTGTAAGTTTAGGTTATAGCTATTTTAATATATAAAGAAAACAGGTATAATTTATATTAGAATAATCATTTATAAGGTGCGGATTCTAGGAAGAAGTTCTATGAGCTGCACTTTCTTATTATAGTACTAAATAAAGTCTTTATATTGAAGAGAAAGTTGAAGAGTATATAGATACAAAGGAGGATTAATTTTGAAGAATTCATTAGAAAAACTTATTAATGGAAATGATATAAGAGGTGTTGCATTAGAGGGGGTTGAAGGTGAAAAGGTAAATTTAACTCCAGAAGTAGTTGAAATTTTAGGAGTAGCTTTTGCAAAATGGCTGTCCATTAATAAAAATGTTAAAGCAGAAAATTTGAAAATTTCTGTGGGCAGGGATTCAAGACTTTCAGGAGAAAATTTAAAATCTGCTTTAATCCGTGGAATAACAAGTGTTGGCGCAGAGGTTTTTGATTGTGGATTAGCATCTACTCCAGCTATGTTTATGACTACAGTTTTAGAGGAATATAAATTTCATGGTGCTATAATGATCACTGCCAGTCATTTGCCTTTTAATAGAAATGGCATGAAGTTTTTTACCAATAAGGGTGCTATAGAAAAATTAGATTTAAAAGAAGTAGTATCTATAGCTAAAGAAATAGAGGAAGTAAATGAAGCTAAAGAGGAAAAAGTTAACGTTATAGACTTTATTTCTGAATATTCAAAGTTTTTAGTAGAAAAAATAAGAACTGGAGTAAATAGCAAGGTAAACAAAGAAGAACCTTTAAAGGGATTTAAGATAATAGTGGATGCAGGAAATGGAGCAGGTGGATTTTTTGTAGATAAGGTTTTAAAATCACTAGGAGCTGATACTGAAGGAAGTCAATTTACAGAGCCAGATGGAAGATTTCCAAATCATATACCAAATCCAGAGGATAAAGAGGCAATGCATTCCATACAAAAGGCTGTTTTAGAAAATAAAGCAGATTTAGGAATCATATTTGATACAGATGTAGACCGTGCAGCGGTGGTAGATAGTCATGGTAATGAAATAAATAGAAATAGACTAATAGCATTAATTTCAGCTATTATACTAGAAGAAAATCCTAAAACTACTGTAGTAACAGATTCAGTTACATCAGAAGGACTAAAAGATTTTATAGAAAATAAATGTGGCGGAAAACATCATAGATTTAAAAGAGGGTATAAAAATGTAATAAATGAAGCTATAAGACTTAATAGTGAAGGTGAAGAATGCCATATAGCTATAGAAACTTCAGGACATGCTGCTTTAAGGGAAAATTATTTCTTAGATGATGGAGCTTATTTGATTTCTAAGATACTTGTTAAAACTGCTAAATTAAAAGAAGAAAATGGTGAAGATATTCACAATTTAATAAAGGATTTAAAAGAAGCTAGCATAAGTAATGAATATAGAATGAAGATAACCTGTGAGGATTTTAAGGAATATGGAAATAAGGTTTTAGAGGATTTAAAGTCATACTGTGCTAAAAGAGAAGGCTGGGAATTTGAAGTGCCAAACTATGAAGGAGTTAGGGTTAAGTGTGATAAAGAAAATGGTGATGGATGGTTTTTAGTAAGACTTTCACTACATGATCCAGTTATACCTATGAATGTAGAAACTGAGAAGGAAGAAGGAGAAAAATTAATAGTTAGTGAGCTTTATAAATTCTTTAGCGGTTATGAAAATTTAAATATAGAAGCATTAAATAAATAATTTAATAAATAAGCTGATTAGATATTTGAAACTAATCAGTTTATTTATTATTCAAAACAAAGATAATTCTTGTAATATATGTAGGGCATTTCTTAATGTTGATATAATTATGATAATTCATTATAATAGTTCATATGTACTTTGTTGTATATACAATATAAATTAGTTTTATATGGGGGAAGTTTAGCCATGAATAAGGGGAATAATATAATAGAAGGAAATATTTTGAGGTCATTATTAAAATTAGCTTTGCCTATTATGGGTACTTCTTGTATACAGATGGCATATAGTATGACTGATATGATATGGATAGGTAGAGTTGGAAGTAAAGCTTCAGCGGCAGTAGGCATAGCGGGATATTTTACTTGGTTTGCAGTGGCTTTTATTGTCCTATCTAAAGTAGCGGCAGAAATAGGCATATCTCAAGCTGTTGGTAGGGGAGATATGAAAGAAGCTAGAAAGTATGTAAAACATAGCATACAAATAAATATATTTTTAGGGCTAATATATGGTGCGGTTCTTATAATATTTAGAGAAACATTTATAAATTTTTTTAATTCAGGAAATAAAGATGTATTTTATATGTCGATGAGTTATTTAGTAATAATATCTTTAGGGATGAATTTTTATTTTATTAATCCAGTACTTACGGGTATATATAATGGTTATGGAAATAGTTCCACACCGTTTATTATAAATACTATAGGGCTTATAGTTAACATGATTTTAGATCCTATTTTAATATATGGTATAGGACCTTTCCCAAAGTTAGGGGTAAAGGGAGCGGCAATGGCAACAATTATAGCTCAAGCTATAGTGACTTGTGTATTTGTATGTAATATCTATAAGACTAAATTTATGTTGTTTCACAATATAAGTTTATTTACTAAACCGGAGTTTAATTATATTAAAAGAGTGTTTAAGTTAAGTACTCCTGTAGCTATCCAGGAAGGAATGTTTTGCGTTTTTTCTATGGTAATAGTTAGAATAGTATCTAAATGGGGATATATACCTATTGCAGTTCAAAATGTAGGTTCTCAAATTGAGTCCCTATCCTGGCTTACTGCAGGTGGATTTTCAACGGCTCTTAGGACTTTTGTAGGGCAAAATTATGGAGCTGAAAAATGGGATAGAATAAAAAAAGGATATATTACATCAATAAAGATAGTGGGTACTATAGGGATTCTGGTATCATTTTTACTATTTTTTGGTGCAAAGCCTATATTCTCGTTGTTTATTCCAGGGGAGCCAGAGACTATAAAACAAGGAATAGTATATTTAAAAATATTGAGTCTTTCACAGTTTTTTATGTGCATTGAAATAACTACTGCCGGGGCTTTTAATGGTCTTGGTAAAACTATGCCTCCTTCCTTTATAAGTACATTATTCACAGGGCTTAGGATACCTTTTGCCTTAATCTTATCTTCGGAAAAAATATTAGGTTTAAATGGAGTTTGGTGGACCGTAAGTATGAGTAGTGTTATAAAGGGAGTGGTACTTATTACATGGTTTTCATTATATTTAAAAAACAGACCTGAATTTTCAAATAAGAATAAAATTATTTATAAAAATTAATTTTCTAATAAATATTCTCTCCTAAAATGGGAAAAATACATTATATATTACAAAAATGTAGGAGGGAATGTAAATGGAAAAGACTATAAATGTTTTAGATGAAAAAGGAAATCCTATTCAATTAGACATAATTGATGTTTTGAATGTAGAAAATAATCAATATGTCATAGTAGGTGCTCAAAACTCAGATGAAGCCTATGCCTATAGGGCTATCCCTAAAGGAAAAGAAGTAGAGTATGTTTCCATAGGTGAGGGAGCAGAATTTAATAAAGTGCTAAATGCTTATAATGAAAAACATAAGGATGAAGAATAAGTATCTAAATAAATTATCAAATTCATTTAGATATGTATAATAGAGAACTAGGGTTTAAATAGGTAGTGGTGCTGTTACCTTTTAAAACCCTAGTTTTTTATGCTAGTTATGTAAAAGTAAGAGATAAGGCATTAAGTATTAGGTACTAGGTTCTAGGTGCTAGGTACTAATTAATAATTAATAACTCAACTTTCGCATATAAATTTTAAGCTATACACTATACAAGGTAAGAAGTAAAAAGTAAGAGTTAAAAAGCAATGAGTATTACTTAAAAATTAATTATAAAAAACTCTAAGAGTTTTATCCTTAACTCTTACCTATTACTTACCTGTAAATTTTATATTCTAGCACTTAATATCTAGTACCTAATATCCATTATCTAGCGCCTAACTAAATATTACTTACCTAGAAATATTATATATTTATTTTAGCACCTAGTACCTAACTAAGTAGTACCTGTAAATTTTATATTTTTATTTTATAACTGCGAAAGTTGAGTTAATATGTAATTAGGAAATTTCACCCTTTGCTTGGTTCCTTAATCCATTGGACACTTTTTTAGCAGTGGGATTTCCTTTGGCAGTTTCTCTTGTAATGGGAGTTTGATAATTACATTTTTCCATTCTAGCTTTCTTGTTATCTGGTTGACTATCCTTTGGCATAAAATATTCACCTCACTTTTATATAAATTTTACAATGTTATTTTGTGCAGTAGTACGAATTATATGCTTATCAGGCAATGTATTGTATAATTTAAACAAGAAACTGCCACTTCAGCGTAAGCATAACATCATACCACTATGTGGTGAAAATAAACTTAGAGTGGTTCTTTTTTTATTTATATTAAAATCATACAATAATATAAGAGACAAGATATAAAAAAGTGTTAGAGAAATTTAAAGGTTACTTTAACAGGAATAAACATCTTCTAGGGTAATATAAAGAGAATTTAGATAAGTTTAAAATATAGAGAGGACGGGGATTTGAATGCAAGTAGGAGTAATAATGGGAGGAATATCTTCTGAAAGGGACGTTTCCATGCTTTCAGGAGAAGCTATAATAGAGAATTTAGATAAGAATAAATATGAGGTGCTTCCTATTCCAGTAAATACTCAATATCAGCTTATTGACATGGTAAGATGTTTGGATTTTGCTTTCATAGCATTGCATGGTCAATTTGGGGAAGATGGTACTGTTCAGGGAATATTAAAAAGCATGGGTGTGCCATTTACAGGTAGTGATGTTTTATCTAGTGCACTTTGCATGGATAAAAATATAACTAAAGAATTATTGAGAACTAAAAATATTAATACCCCAGATTGGGTTATGATTAAAAAGGGCAAAGCAATAAATTTTCACGAAGTAGAAAGAATAGCATATCCTTTAGTAGTAAAACCAAACAATGGAGGATCTAGTATAGGCATAAGTATAGTTAAAAATAGAGAGGAATTTCAAAAGGCCATAGAACAGGCATTTAAATATGATGAAGAAGTAATGATAGAAGAATATATAGATGGAGAGGAACTAACTTGTTGTATGCTAGATGGTAAGATTCTTCCAGTTCTATCTATAAAGCCTAAAGAAGATGTTTGGTTTGATTACAATTCAAAATATACCGCTGAGGGTGCTGATGAAGTAGTGGCAGAACTTAATGAAGATATAATGAGGCAAATAGAGGTTATAAGTAAAAAGTGTTGGGAGATTTTTAAGTTAAAAGCCTATGGAAGAATAGATATTATGATGAGAAATAATAAGGTTTATGTGTTAGAAATAAATACTTTGCCAGGTATGACTAAAAATAGTTTATTTCCTAAAAGTGCAAGAGCTGCAGGCATGAGTTTTAGTCAGCTTTTAGATAAAATAATACAATGCTCGTTAGAAGAATAAGCAATAATGAGCTGCATAGTATTTATTAAATAGCGAAAAGTTTTTGTGGAATATTCATGTATAGTTTTTCATCAGTTGAAAAATAAATTATAAAGAATTAAAATTAGAGATAAACTACAATTAAAGAGGTTTATCTCTAATTTTATAATTTAGCCTATAAAATATAGCACCTTTGTGGTGAAGAATAATAAATGGAACAAACAGGAAGTTAATCCCCTTGAGGGTAGGTAGGTTTACTTTGGAGATATTTCAATAAAAGGCAATGCTGTAGTATGATAAGTATATATAGTGATATAAGCCGGTATAAAGAGAGTTTAGGATAAATAAGGGGTGTTTGCATGCTTTTTAACATAAAGTTTCATGAGGGAGAGCCTATATATATTCAAGTTTACAAATATATTAAAGATATGATAGACAATGGTATGTTGCCATATTTAAGTAAGCTTCCTTCTACTAGAGAAATGGCCAGTATTATGAATATAAGCAGGAGTACAGTTATGAATGTGTATGAAAAACTAGAAGAAGAAGGATTAGTTAATACATTAAAAGGTAAGGGCACTTTTGTGGCAAAGATCAATATAAACAATAATAAAGAGTGGAGTATAAATTGGAAAAGTAAACTAAATAATTATGCTTTAGAAGCCGAAGGTATGGATATAATGAAGCATGAAAAACTTTATAAAAAAGGAATGATATCTTTTAAAAGTATAGCTCCAGATGAAGATTATTTTCCTATGGAAGAGGTAAAAAGGGCTTTTGCAAATTTAATTTCTTTAGAAGGCAATAGAATTTTAAATTATGGATATGCAAAAGGTTACAAGCCATTAATAGATTTCTTAAGAGAATACATGAGTGATAAAGGGGTAAACTTAAAAAATAAAGATATAATAATAACTAACGGTTTTACAGAGGGATTTAATATAGTTTTATCATCTATTACGAAAAAAGGAGATAATATATTATGTGAAAATCCAACTCATAATACTGCAATTAAGATTATGAAACTCCATGGATTAAATTTAATAGGTGTACCTATGAATAAGGATGGAATGGATATTAATTCCCTAAAAAATATATTGAAGGATAACAGGGCGAAGATTGCTTATTTAATACCTTCTTACCATAATCCCACAGGAATAGTTATGTCATATAAAAGCAGGGAACAGGTTTATAATATTCTTAAAGACTATAATGTGCCAATAATAGAAGATGGCTTTAATGAGGAATTACAACATTTAGGGGCTCATATAGCACCTATGGCTACTATAGCTGGAGAGGAGAATTCTGTAATTTATATAGGGAGTTTTTCAAAAATATTGTTTCCAGGTATTAGAATAGGATGGATTTGTGCAGATAGTAAGCTTATAGAAGGAATGGAAAGTGTAAAAAGGAGTGAAAATATTCATACCTCTGCTTTAGATCAAGGAATTTTATACCAATACATGATAAGTGGTGAGTTCTCAAGATATTTGAAACGAGTTAGAAATATATACAGAGAAAAATATGATTTAGCAAGAAATTTAGCAGAAAAATATATACCTAATGAATATATATACGGAGATGGGGGACTTTATATATTTATAAAATTAAAAGGTATAAATTCGAGAAAGCTTTTAGAAAGATGTAGTAAAAGGGCAGTTATTTTTACCCCAGGAGATATATTTTATACAGATGCAGGTGGAGAAGATACCTTTAGATTGGCCTTTTCTAGAACCTCCCTAGAAGATATAGAAACAGGCATAAAAATAATAGGAGAAGAAGCGAAATTTAAGTAAGTGCCATGGGAAAAATCTGCTTTTAATTCCGTGATAAAATTGAAATTTTGGACTGTGAACAGTACGCTAAGAACTTCTAAATGTTTTGAAATTTAAATCCCCTAAAGCCTTCAAACTCGCTCGTACCTCACTCAAGCAATGAAGGCTTCTTAACGGGGCTTTAAATTTCAAAACAAAGAAGTTCTAAAGCTAGTTCAATAGTCCAAAATTTCAATTTTATCACTCCATTAAAAGCAGATTTTTCAGTTACAGAGTACTTACTTTGTGGGGGAGACGGCCTACTAAAGGATGATTTTCCTCCACTACGTTACAGAAAATCTTTAATTGTAAAAAAAGCGCTCATAATATTTTTTAGGCGTAGCCTTTCTTTTTGTCATCGGTCTTTAATCATAATTTTAGGCACTGGGTACTAACTAGATACTAGGAATGTATAGAAATGAAGTAGGTATAAATTTTCTTTTAGGGCTTAAAAAATCTTTTATTGGCGGCAGCCAGATTAAGTACGTAGATATGATCTATACTATGCAAGGTAAGAATTAAGGTGCTAAGTAATAATTAATAACTCAACTTTTGCATATAGATTTCAATATCTATTACTTATAAATTAATTATGAAAAAAATCCTAGAGTTTTATCCTTAACTCTTACTTCTTAGCTAATATCTATTACTTATCTGCAAATTTTATATTTTTATTTTATAACTGCGAAAGTTGAATTATTTATATATTAAAGCTGGCTATCGCCAATAAAAGATTTAAGTTAAGCCCTAAAAGAAAGCTAACATAATTTCACAACGTGAAATTATGTTAGCTTTCTTTTTTACATTCTAAAATTTTTCGTAATGCAATGAAGAAAAATTATCCTTTGGTAGGCTGTTTTCTCCCTGTGATGATATATACATGATCTGAAAAATCTGCTTTAAATGGACAAATATTAGAAGTTCTTGGCGTATTGTTCACAGTCCAAAATTTCACATTTATCACGGAATTAAAAGCAGATTTTTCCTATGGCATTTCGTCACAATATTCTTATTTACAGATCATTATGTCTAAAATAAGTTTATCTGTTTCGCTCATACCTTTAGCGCCTATTTCAGCTATATTTTTTATAGTTTTTTCTATATCTTTGTCTATGATTCCGTCTTTTTCTGATATCTCTATACCTTCCATAGCTAGTAGTGAAGATTGAATGGCAGCACTTACGCCAGTAGAAACCTTCAGAGCACAGCCAGTTTTAGCACCATCACATATCATGCCAGCTATATTTCCAGCCATGTTTTTGATAGAGTAGATTATATTTTCTAAATTTCCACCCATAAGGTAAGTTATACCACAGCTAGCTCCAGAAGAAGCAACTACGCAGCCACATAAAGCTGAAAGTCTTCCTAAATAAGATTTAATATGTATAGCTACTAGGTTAGCTAAAACTAGTGCTCTAGCTAATTTTTCATCGCTTACATTTAATTTTTCAGCAGCAGCTACTACAGGCATCATAACTGTAATACCTTGATTACCACTACCGGAGTTGCTCATAACAGGAAGCATGCAGCCAGCCATTCTAGCATCAGAAGCTGCTGAGGTTACAGCCATAGCGTAATTTTGTAAATCATTACTTAAAATTCCATCATTTATCTTCTTAAATAAAGTTTTTCCTACTTTAAGGCCATAGTCATTTTTTAATCCATCCTCAGAAATAGCTTTATTCATTTTAGCCCCTTCTAATATGAACTCTATGTCTTTAAAATCTGCGTTAATAGCAAAATTGTATATTTCTTCTACAGTAGTATGTTCATATGAATTTTTATTTTCATTAGTAGTGTTACTTTCATTATTTTCTTTTTTAAATATATATTTTCCATCTACTTCTATAGATACTATATTTGAATGTTTTTCTTTTATAATTACTGTAGCACTGTGTTCGCCATTGAATACTTTAACTTCCACGTATAATTTGTCTGGAACATCCTTTGCTGTTACATGTACTCTATTTTCATTAAGAAATTCTTTGGATTTATTGATATCTTCTTTAGTTATGTCCTTTAAAACTTCTAGTTGAGCATCAGCATTACCACCTATGGCGCCTAATGCAGCAGCTATATCTAAACCCACCATTCCAGTTCCTGGTATTCCAACTCCCATACCATTTTTTAATATATTAGGACTTACGAAAACTTGAATTTTTTCTGGGAAAAGATTAAGTTCTTTGCAAGCTTTACTTGATGCAAGTGCTACGGCTATAGGTTCAGTACAACCTAAAGCTGGAACTACCTCATTTTTTAATAATCCTATAAAATATTCTTTATCATTAATCTTCATTTATAATTCATCCTTTCTAAAAATATTGTACTATAACAATATATATTTTAATAGCAAAATGCATGCCAAGTTGTTGCTGTTGAGATAAAATATAGTATATGTATATTAAGATAAAAAAATTATGGAATTTATTTAATACAGGAAGATAAAAGATTATAATATAAATAATTGGCTATATTATTATTTAAGGAGAGAAGGCTTATGAAATCCGTAGGTATAGTTACTGATAGTAATTCTAGAGTTGCTAGATTTTTAAAGGAAAATTTAAAAGAAGTATTAGGAGAAAGTGTTCAAATAAATAATTATTATATAAAGGAATTAAAACAGGGAGAAATTATAAGTGACCAAGTGGTTTTATTTATGATTAAAGAAAGAGCTTTAAAAATAAAAAAATTTATATCTAGTGAAAGTAAAATTTTAATTATAAGAAGAACCATACTAGAAAAAGAAGTGTATAAACTATTTTCTATTCCAGAAGGAACAGACGTATTGGTTGTGAATGATAATGATGAAACTACATTGGAAACGCTATCTTTATTTTATGAATTAGGTATAAACCATCTTAATTTAATTCCTTATGAAGATAATAAGGAATATAGTGATTTGACTGTTGCTGTTACACCAAGTGAAGCATGGAGAATACCAACCTATATAAATAAGGTAATTGATTTAGGCGATAGATATATTGATGTGTCTACTTTTTTTCAAATAATAACTTATTTAGGGCTACATGATAATTATATAGCAAAGAATTTAATTAAATACTCCGAGAAAATAGTTAGCTTAGATGGGGGAATAAGAGATAATTATAAGGAGCTTTTTATAAAAAATATAGAATTGGACATAGTAATAAATCTTTCTAAAAATGGAATAGCTCTTACCAATACTAAGGGTATTATAACAGTAAGTAATAAAAGTTTTATAGACATGTTTAACTTAAAAGAACCTATAGAGGGTAATTATATTAATGATATATTTAAAGGTGAATTAGAAAAAATAATAAGTGAAAAAGAAATATTTGATGAGGTTTTTGTTTACAAAAACAGATATATAAATGCAAATAAAAGAATTATACATTATTTAGGTGTAAAAATAGGAACTTATTATAATCTTCAGGAAATCACATACATAAAGCAATTGGAGCAGAACTTAAGCCAAAAGATTAGAGAAAAGGGTCAGGTGGCTAGATATACTTTTGATGATATTAAAACTAAATCAAATATTATGATTGAATGTATAGACTTAGCAAAGAAAATTTCTAAATCCGACTTAACAGTGCTTATAATAGGAGAAAGTGGTACAGGTAAAGAGTTAATGGCGCAGTCTATACACAATAATTCCTCAAGGTGTAAGCAGCCTTTTGTAGCAGTTAATTGTGCTGCAATGCCTGAAAATTTATTAGAAAGTGAATTGTTTGGATATGAAAGAGGAGCTTTTACAGGAGCGTTAAAAGAAGGGAAAAAGGGACTTTTTGAGCAAGCTAATAACGGCACTATATTTTTAGATGAAATAGGAGATATGCCTGTACTTTTGCAAACAAAGCTTTTAAGAGTTTTACAGGAGAGGCAGGTTATGAGAATAGGAGCTCAAAAGGTAATAGATATAAATGTAAGGATAGTAGCAGCGACTAATAGAAACTTACTTCAAATGATAAAGGAAGGAAAGTTTAGAGAGGATCTATACTATAGATTAAATGTTTTACCTATAAACATACCAGCATTGAGAGAAAGAAAAGAAGATATACTAGATTTGATAAAATATTTTACAAATAAAGAATTAAATATAACTGAAGAAGCAAAAGAAGCCCTAGTTAAATATGATTGGCCAGGGAATATAAGAGAACTTGAAAATGCAGCTTCATATATATCTTTAATGTGCGGAGAAAGGGTTACTATTGAAAATTTGCCTTTTAATATTTTAAATAATGATCAAACTAAAAAAAATGATTTTAAGAAAGAAATAGAAAAAGAAGAAAGTGAAGATATATATATATTGAAGAGTAAATGTGATTTTACAAAGGTATTAGAAATACTTAAGGTAATAGATGGATTTAGCAAAAGAGAAGAGTCCTTGGGTAGAAATAAACTTTTAGAAATTTTAAAAGAAAAAAATATAAAAACCAGCGAAGGGGAAGTAAGGAAGATACTAAGTACATTAAACTCTATAGGCTGTATTATATCAAAAGTTGGTCGAGGAGGAAGTACCATAACAGAAAAAGGCAAGGAATTGCTAAAACAGGATAACTAATAGGTAGATAAATAGGTTAAATAGGTTAAATAAAATGATATTTAACCTATTTTTTTATTTTAATATATGAGCAATTTATTAAATATTAAATTTTCTAAATATATTTCATGTAAATGTTTAAACTAATAAAATCAATAATTATAACAGATTTAATAAAAAACTTTGTTAATGACATAACAAATTGGCATGAGGCTTGCTTATAATATTTTCACAGATAAAACAATTAATTTTAGGAGGCTTAGATTAATGGACAAGAAACCAGTAATAGGTGTATCAGGCAGCATAATTGTAGATGACGGAGGAATGTTTCCTGGATACGAGAGAGCATATGTAAATGACGATTACATTAGGGCAGTATCATTAGCTGGAGGAATACCATTTATATTACCGATGGTATATGAAGAAGAAATAATAAGAAAGCAACTAGAAGCAGTGGATGGGCTTATAATGTCAGGCGGTCATGATGTAAATCCTCTATTATATGGTGAAGAACCTAGTCAAAAACTTGGAGGAATACTTCCAAAGAGAGATTTATTTGATTGTATGCTAATAAAAATTGCCATGGAGATGAAAAAGCCTATTTTAGGTATCTGTAGAGGACACCAAATTATAAATGTAGTTAATGGCGGAAATCTTTATCAAGATCTATCTTTTATAGAAGGATGTTATGTTAAGCATAATCAAGGTGCTTTATCTAACGTACCTACGCATACGGTAAAAGTAGAAAAAGATACTAAGTTAAATGCAATATTAGGAGATGAAGTGTTAACTAACAGCTTTCACCATTTAGCAGTAAAAGATGTGGCACCAGGATTTAAAGCATCTGCAGTGGCGAAAGATGGAGTTATAGAGGCTATTGAAAAAGAAGGAGAACACTTTGTAATGGGAATACAGTGGCATCCTGAAATGTTAGCCAAAGAAAATGAAAAAATGTTAGGGATATTCAAAAAATTAGTTGAGGAAAGCAAAAAATAATAACCTAAGGAAAGGGAGGAAAAATTATGTCAAGCAAAAACAAATTGGGTTTCTGGAGTATAGTATTACTAGGAATAAACGCTATAATAGGTTCAGGAATATTCTTATTACCAAACCAAGCAGCAAAATTAATAGGACCTGCAAGTTTAGGTGTAATAGTATTCGACATGCTTTTAGTTATAAGTATAGCAATGTGTTTTGCAGAAGTTGGCGGAATGTTTAAGAAAAATGGTGGTCCATACGTTTATGCAAAGGAAGCCTTTGGTGACTTTATAGGTTTTGAAGTTGGATTTATGAAATGGGCTATAAGTATAATAGCATGGGCAGCTATGGCAGTGGCATTTGCTACAGCTTTAGGAAAAGTTTGGCCAGCAGCATCAGTAGGAGTTACTAAAAACATTATAGTTGTAGGAATACTAGTAGGATTAGGAATTATAAACATATTAGGAGTAAACATTTCAAAAGCATTAAACAATGTAATTACAGTAGGAAAATTAGTTCCACTTGTAATGTTTGTGGCTATAGGAATATTTTTTATAAAGGGTGGAAACTTTACACCAATGTTCCCAAAAGGACAATATACAGCAGGTTCTTTTGGTGCAGCAGCACTTTTAATATTCTATGCATTTACAGGATTTGAATCTATAGCAGTAGCAGCAGAAGATATGGAAAATCCAGAAAAGAACGTTCCAAAAGCAATTATAACAGTTATGATAATAGTATCAGCATTCTATTTATTAATTCAAGCAGTATCTATAGGAGTACTTGGGGCTAAGCTTGCAGAAACTGCAACACCAGTAGCTGACGCAGCATCAGTATTCTTAGGACCTATAGGTGGAGCTATAGTTACAGCAGGTACATTAGTTTCTATAGGTGGAATAAATATAGCAGCTTCATTCATCACTCCAAGAAGTGGAGTAGCTTTAGCGGAAGATGGACTTCTTCCAAAAGCAATTGCTAAACAAAGCAAAAAGGGTACACCATATGTAGCTATAATAATAACAGTTGCATTGGCAATTCCAATAGCTTTATCAGGAAGCTTTACAAAACTTGCAGCAATAAGTGTTGTTTCAAGATTTGCACAATATGTTCCAACATGTTTAGCAGTAATAGTTTTAAGAAAGAAAAGACCAGATCTACAAAGTTCATTTAGAGTTCCATTTGGACCAGTTATTCCAATAATAGCTGTAGTAGTTAGTGGATGGCTTTTAGTTCAGTCATCTATGGAAAAAATACTATGGGGTCTTGGTGGATTAGTAGTAGGAGTTCCAATATATTTCTTAATGAAAAAAACTAAGGAATCATCTGAACAAAAATAAGATGATTTAAATAAACAAAAGACATTTAAAACACAAAAGAATTTAAAAACAGAAAAAAATTTGATACACAAAAGATATTTGATACACAAAAGATAACCTCCCTATGTTTATGTAGTGAATGTTCACAAGGACAATTTGTGAACCACTTATATAAGGGACATATTAGGCGGACAGTTTTGACTGTCCGCCTTTTGCTGTCTTAAATTGCAGGTTTCAGTTCATCGTCTCACTCATATATATCGTCAATTCCAAACATTTTTTTGAGTGATTTAATATCAAATGCCTTGTTCACATAGTTTCCATAATAAGTTATTGAAGTCTATACGAATCTATTAACGAGTATTGACATTATGTAATTGTTAGGAGTATGATAGCTTTAAGTAAGAATGCAAATATATGGATAAAAAAGTTGCTAGATGGCGTAAAGAGTTATAGTAAGTTGTTTGATTACAGTATTAGCATATATGAAGCAATGGAACATATAAAAAATGGGTAGTAAAATAATTGCGAAATAAAATAGAAAAGAGGATAAGTTATGGAAATTACTAAAAAAATAAATGCACCTTCACTGGTGAGTGTTATCAGTACAGCAATTCAAATTCCTGGAGTAAAGGTTAATCGTGATGCTTTTTTGCAAGAGCAATTCAATGATGTTGCCCCTGAACTGTTACATGCCATTATTGATGTAGGACCTGTTGAAGCAGGTTGTTCAAGAAAGGAATTACGTAAAATTGCAAGTAAAATTGTTCAAAAGAAGACATTGTTTTCTACCGGTGCATCATTTCTTGCCGGAATGCCAGGGGGATTTACAATGGCCGCAACCATACCTGGGGATATGCTACAATTCTATGGTGTAGCATTAGGATTAGCACAAGAAATTGCCTATCTATATGGTGCTGGTGACTTGTGGAACGGTGATATTTTAGATGAAGAAAAAGTTACAAATCAACTCATATTGTATTGTGGTGTTATGCTGGGAGCATCGGGTGCTGCACAAACTATAAGAGTGCTTTCTTCCTCTTTGGCAAAACAAGCACTTAAAAAGCTACCACAACAGGCGCTTACAAAAACATTTTATTACCCGATTATAAAATCCATTGCTAAAGCTTTTGGTGCCAAAATGACTAAGGAAGTTTTCGCAAAGGGAGTGTCAAAGGTTGTGCCTATCATAGGTGGTATTGTTTCGGGAGGTATTACATTTGCCACACTTAGACCTATGGGCATGAGATTAGCTGATACATTGGATGAAGCACATTTCTCTTATTCCGAGGCGGATTTTGAATCAGATTGGAATGATATTCTTGAAGCAAATGAAAATGAAGATGATGGTTGTTCTGCAAAAGAAGAAAACGAGAATACCCATTCGGCTTTAGAAAAAATCCAACAAGCAAAACAAATGCTTGATAGTGGAGTTCTTACGGAAGAAGAATTTGCAAAGATTAAAGAAAAGCTAATTGCTGAAATGTAGTTTTGGGTTCACTCCGCAATTTTTACAACTCCTGTTATGAGAAAAACATTAGCTCAAAGTTTGAACAGGAGGATGATTTGCAAATGAAAAAGAGAGGGACATTCGGATTGATAGTAGACTTTTTATTGGTCATCTGTACAGGTGGGCTGTGGTTCATTTGGATTTTAATTCGGTATTTTAGGAACCACTAATACGCAAAAGGAACCATAATGGATTTATTTCCATTATGGTTCCTTTTGTATTAAGTTTGTCTTGAACCATCGGTTCATAAGTTGTCATTATGATTACTGGTCTTATCATAATGAGGTTATTTTTAGTGTGGATATAAAGTTATACCTTACTGAACCGTAATTGCATTTACAGGACATTGAGATTCTGCATCTTGAGCGGAATCTGCCAAATTTTCAGGCACATCGGGTTTATATGCAATAGCTTTCCCATCATCATCCATCTGAAATATTTCAGGACAGATATCAGGACATAATCCACAGCCAATACAAGTATCCTTATCTACCTTAGCTTTCATTAGTAAAATCGTCACCAAGTTTTGGTAACTTTCTCCTTTCTTAATTATTATTTAATATTTGACTTTTATCCGATGACTACCTGCCGTAACACTCCCACTTCTAACAAAGTGGGAGATAACGGCAGCTACGTCCCTGGATAACGATCTCTAACCTTCAGTTGGTAAAAACTCCATCTGAAGCTAAGAGCTCTGTTTATATTTGTTATTATCAATAAAAATAGTATAATCAATAGTAAGAGTTTTTATACATATAATAAAATTTAGAAAAAGTAGTTTGTGTGCTTGGGGGTAAAAATAATGGAGATAAACCTTTTTGAAGTTCCTTTTAGTAGATTGGTCTTGCCATGGAAAACTTAAATAGTAAATATTATACTGATGATGGATATTGGAGAGGACCTATATGGGCAACTTCAACAATGCTTTTCGTATATGCTTTAAATGAATGTGGTGAATATCATTTAGCAAAAGAAGTAGCTAAAAAATTTTGTAATATGGCAAATAAAAGTGGAATGGCAGAAAATTTTAATGCACTTATAGGGGAAGGACTAAGAGACAGAGCATTTACTTGGACATCTAGTGTATTTTTAATATTATGTAATGAATATATATAATAAAATATTAAAATAATATTTAAAAAATGGGGGATTTATATGGATATAATATTGTTTAATGGTAGAGTGGTTACTATGGACGAGGAAAATATAAGATGTGAAGCAGTAGATATAAAAGGAGATAAGATATACGCAGTTGGAGACAATGAGGAGATACTAAATCTTAAAAATAAAAATACAAAATTAATTGATTTAAATGGGAAATTGATTCTTCCAGGTTTTACAGATAGTCACATGCATTTATTAGGGTATGCTAGCAGCTTACAAAAGGTGGATTTAAGAGATGCACAGTCTATAGAGCAGGTAATAGAGAAAACGAGAAATTTCATAAAGGAAAGAAATATACCTAAGGGACATTGGGTGCTAGGTACTAATTGGAACCACGAAAATTTTAAAGAAAAAAGATTTTTAGACAGAAATGATTTAGATAAAATATCTAAAGAGCATCCTATAAGTTTAATAAGAGCTTGTTATCATGTTTATTCTGTGAATAGTAAAGCTTTAGAAGTTTTAGGTATACAACAGGGTAAATTACCAAAAGTTCAAGGTGGAAAAGTAGAAACGGATGAAAAGGGAATTCCAACAGGAGTGCTTACAGAAAATGCAGTTTGGCTAGCCGATAATGCTATAAATGAACCCACTTTAGAGGAACTTAAAGATATGATAGAAGAGGCTGCTGAAAAAGCTTGTGAGCAAGGGATAACTACAGTTTTTTCTGATGATTTTGCATATCTTCCAAGTAGAGATTATAAAAAGATAATTAAAGCTTATAGGGAACTTATAGATGAAGGTAGACTAAAAGTAAGAATAAACCAGCAATGCAGGCTTTCAGACATGGACATATTAGAAGATTTTTTAAATGAAGGATGGCATAAGGATAAGGGAGATAAAAATTTTAAATTAGGACCTTTAAAATTAATATGTGATGGTTCTTTAGGCGCAAGAACTGCTTATTTATCGTACTCCTATAAAGATAAACCTTCTACTTTTGGAATGATTGGTTATAGTCAAGACGAATTAGATGAATTAATAATAACTGCTCATAAAGAGGGAATGCAAGTATCTACACACTGTATAGGTGATAAGGCCATGTATATGGTTTTTGATAGCATTGAAAAGGCACAAAAATTATACCCGAGAAGTAATGCTAGACATACTATAATACATGCACAAATAACAGATGAAATTTTGATCAATAAATTTAAAGAATTAGAAGTTATAGCTAACGTCCAGCCTATATTTTTAAATTATGACCTTCATGTGGTTGAAGAGAGAATAGGAAAGGATAGAGCAAAGCATACTTACAATTGGAAGACCATGTTAGATAAAGGCATTCATTTAACTTTTGGCTCAGATTGTCCTATAGAGGCCTTTGATGTGCTGCCTAATATATATTCTGCAGTTACAAGGAAGGATTTAAATGGATATCCAAAAGAAGGCTGGCTTCCAGAACAAAAGTTATCAGTATATGAGGCAGTAGAAGGATTTACTATAGGAGGAGCTTATGCATCTTTTGAGGAAAATGTTAAAGGTTCTATAACTCCAGGTAAATTTGCAGATATGGTTATTTTAGAAGAGAATATTTTTAATGTAGATCCAGACCACATTAAAGATGTAAAGATAGAAACTACAATTTTAGGTGGAAAAATAGTTTATAAGAGAGGGAAGTAAGTACCGTAGGAAAAAGCTGCCTTTAATTCCGTGATAAAATTCAAATTTTGGACTGTGAACAATACTCTAGGAACTAAGGGAGAATTGACAATTGACAATGGACAATTGATAATTAAGTAAGATGTAAAAGATTAGGTACTAGGTACTGGGTACTAGGTGCTAGGAAAGGAGGATTTTCCTCCACTGCGTTACGGAAAATCTTTATTAAATAAAATGTAATAGTAAAACAAGCTATAAGGTAAAAAGTAAGAAGTTGAGCACTTAAAAAGTTCTTTTGGCGTAGCACGTTGATTTATAATGAAAGATTTATTAAAGTTATTAATGTTTTATGGGGTAAGTGAAAGTATAACTATTTTTGCAACCTATCGGTCTGCGGGCTGACCAGCCCTTTAAGCAATAGTTCTTCAAAAATTCAGCTTTGCTGAATTTTCACCACAACCATTACCTTTTACTTATTCACAAATTAATTATAAAAAACTCCTTGAGTTTTATCCTTTACTCTTACTTCTTACTTTTTACCTATTTATTACCTTTTCTCTTCTACAAACTAAGATTTATACAAACAATTGCCTTACGGCAAAATGAATTAAATTTTAGTTACTGTCTTTAGTTCTGCAAAATAAAAAGTCAAATTGGTAATGCTACCAAAAAATAAATATGGCACACCGACGGTTTCCGTGATATATAAAAGTTATTACTCAATTAATCACACGGGAGGTTGTCAGTATGCC
>NZ_CABDWS010000031.1 GCF_901447495.1 Haloimpatiens lingqiaonensis | reverse complement strand
TCTTTCTTTTTAGACTTTTTTCCTTTAGGTTTATCTTTTCCTTGGATACTCAACCAAATTCCATCCATTTCTTGAAATAAAACTTTAACTTCTTTCGATCCATTTAATTTACCTTTTTTATTTAATATTATTTTTCTTTCTTCTTTTTCTTCAAGTTTAGAACCTAATTTTTGTACTACATTCCATACTGCTGTATGGCTGATTTCTTGGTTGGTTAACTCTTTAATATTTTTCGCAGTATCCCTATAAGAAACATTAGTCACATTATCTACAATCTTTTCTACTAACGTGGTTGAAATCTGACCTATTGTATCCATTTGTAAATATTCATCTAGTAAGAATTTATAAGCTTTTTTGCCATCCTCTGTTTTAAATTCATACAGACGTCTCTCAAATTCTACATCCCCCATAATAGTCTTTATACACGTACGTCTTAAACCTTTACTTCTATAAACCTTAGTATTTCTTTCATCCATCAACCTACGGTCTAGGTGCGTTAGCACCTCTCTCATGAACCTGCATGCTTCATCACATACATATTTATATATTTTTTTCTCTAAATCATTGAAAGTTATCTCTTTTTCATTTAAACTTGTATTGTACATAATATCACCCATTATCTTATAGTTTTTTCAACTTACATTATAATGGATTTTTTATGTACATGGGAGATACTTTTTGTATCTCCTTTTAAATTTTCTAAGCAGTAATTACTACTATCTTTGCCTACTAAAATTATACTCTAAGTTCTTACTTAATTCTTGGCGTATTGTTCACAGTCCAAAATTTCACATTTATCACGGAATTAAAAGCAGATTTTTCCTATAGCACTTACTTCACAATCTATTCTAAATATTATAAAATTCTTCGAAAGATTTTAGTACATAAGTGTGGTCTTGAACTCCGCCAAATTCACGTACAGAGTGCATTGCAAGCACTGGAGTTCCCATGTCTACGGATCTTATATCTAAATGAGTTGAAGATATAGGTCCTATAGTAGAGCCTCCTCTTGAATCTGAACGGTTAACAAATTTTTGATAAGGCACTCCTGCCCTTTTGCATACCATTTCGTATACAGCACATGACTCACTGTCTGTAGTGTAACTTTGATTTGCATTTACTTTTATTACTGGTCCCTTATTAATTACTGGTCTATTAGTTGGGTCATGTTTTTCTCCTGAATTTGGATGAACTGCATGAGCTAAGTCTCCAGAAATTATAAATGATTTTGATAAAGCTCTAAGGAAATCTTCTCTGCCTTTTCCCATAGATAATGCTATTCTTTCTAATACATTAGCAAGCATTTGAGAATCTGCACCTTGTTTTGTAGAACTTCCTACTTCTTCATTATCAAAACAAACCATTACATTTGTTCCTTTTGTAGTTTTACTATTAATTAAAGCTTTTATTCCTGCATGAACCATAGCTAAGTCATCTAATCTTCCGCAAGATATGAATTCATCATTAAGTCCTATTATACTTCCTTTTTCAAACTCATATAAGAATAAATCAAAGTCTATTATATCTTCTTTTTTAACATCTAGCTCTTTAGCTACTGTATTCAAAAGATAATTTCCCTTTTCTAAATTTTCATTTACTAATGCTAGTAATGGCAATGTATCCTTTTGCTTGTTTAATTCTACACCGCTATTTACTTCACGATTCATGTGTATTGCAAGATTAGGTATTATAAGTATAGGTTTTTTTATGTTTACTAATCTTATTTCTGGGCATAATGGGTTTTCACTCTTTAATGCTACTCTACCAGCCACTGAAAGAGGTCTATCTAACCATGTATTAAGTATAGGTCCTCCATATACTTCAGTGTTTAATCTTACATATGTGTTTTCTGAAACCATTTCTGCAGATGGCTTAATTCTAAATGTTGGAGAATCTGTATGAGCTCCTATTAGTTTAAATCCATATTCTTCCATTTCTCCATTTCCAACTACAAAGGCTGTTAAAGCTGAACCATTTTTAGTAACATAGTACTTTCCGCCTTTTTCTAAATTCCATTTTTCGCTTTCCTTTATTTCCTTAAATCCATTAGCATTTAATTCATTTTTTACAGTTTCTACTGCATGAAAAGCTGTTGGACTTTCATAAATAAAGTCAATAAGATTTTGAGCTAATTCTAATTCCTTTGTCATTATAAATTCCCCCGAAATTTTATATAATTTTTATTTATTTACATAGTTTGATTATAACATATATATTATTGCAACTCCAAATATAGATTTACAATGTAAAAAATGTATTAAAATACTGAATTATGAGTATTATATTATTAAGTAAAATTTTAGTAATTCATGGAGTGTGATTTATGTGAAAGGAACTATAAGACACTTATTCCCTGGTGGAAATACATCACAGGGCTTTTATTCTTACTACCATTACATTTTATCTCAGGAAGATGCTAATAAAATCATTTGCATTAAGGGGGGACCTGGTACTGGAAAATCTTCAATGATGAAAAAAATTGGTGAATACTTTAACTCTAATGGATACAATATAGAATATCATCACTGCTCATCGGATAACAATTCTCTAGATGGAGTATTAATCCCTGCTTTAAAAGTTGCTATATTAGATGCTACAGCTCCCCACATAGTGGATCCTAAAAATCCCGGCGCTGTAGATGAAGTTTTAAATTTAAGTGACTGTTGGGATGAAAAAAAACTTCGAAATAATAAGAGTGAAATAATTTCCATAAATAATGCCATAGGCAATACCTTTAAAAGAGCTTATAAGTATATTGAAGCAGCTAAAATTATTCATGATGGATGGAGCAATTTAAATTTGGAAGCTATGGATTTTTCAAAATTAAATATGTTGAAAGAAAAGTTAAAAGAGGAGCTTTTCAAAAATAAAGTAAGTACATTAGGAAAGGAAAGACATTTATTTGCCACTGCCTTTACTCCTAATGGAATCGTCACTTATATAGACAATTTACAGGAAAATTATAAAAATATATATGTATTAAATGGCGAACCTGGTACCTGTAAATCTAATATATTAAGCTTTTTAGGTAATGAAGCTATTAAAAGGGGACATTATGTGGAAATATTCCATAAACCTCTTATTCCGCAAGAAATAGAACATGTTTTAATTCCCGATTTAAACGTAGCATTATTAACTTCTAATGAAATAAATAAAAAAGAGTTTTCTGGAACTCAAATATATACAAATGAACTACAAAAGGAAAATATACTAAATAAAAATCTTACTAAAATACAAGATGAAAAAGAAACCTTTTATCTCCTTTTAGATAAAGGATTAGAGATAATCTCTGGAGCAAAAACGTTACATGATCAGTTAGAAGCTTACTATATACCTGCCATGGACTTCACAAAAGTAAACGAAAAATATAAAAAAGTCTTAAATAATTTTTTAGAATATGAAAGTAAAAACACCGTAGATAATGCCTTTAAACAAATAAAAAATGATATATTTTTCGTATAAAATTAATTTCCTATGCTTGATAACTAGTTATTGAATATCAACAATATTGAATTTTAAATATTGTCAATATAAACTACTACCCCTTGGATTTTATTGCTAAATAGTATATTATACTAATTAATGGTTTATTTATTTTTTAATTTTAAGGACGGTGTTTTAGCTTGTTAACTAATTTTTTGATTTCACGTTTTATAAAAAACTATAAAGATACAGATGATGAAGGGGTTAGACAAAAATATGGATATCTTGCAGGAGTAGTAGGAATATTTGCAAACATACTGCTATCCTCCATAAAACTTACAGTGGGCTTTATCTCTCACAGTATAGCTATCACTGCTGATGCTTTTAACAATTTATCAGATGCTGCCTCTTCTTTAATAACAGTAGTGTCTTTTAAATTGGCAAATAAACCTGCTGATAAGGAACATCCCTTTGGACATGGTCGTGTGGAGTATTTAGCTGCTCTTGTAGTTTCCTTTTTTGTTATGATGGTAGGTTTTCAATTTGTAAAAACCTCCTTTGATAGAATAGTAAACCCTACAAAAATAAATTTTCAAATAATACCATTTATTCTTTTACTTTTTTCTATACTGGTGAAGGTGTGGCTTGGATTTTTTAATAAAAAGCTCGGTAAAAAAATAAATTCCACCACCTTAAGTGCCACTTCCATGGACGCTTTCAGTGATGTAATAACCACCAGTGTAGTTGCTCTATCCTTTGTTATATCAAACTTCACCTCTCTACCCATAGATGGATATATAGGTATTTTAGTAGCACTTTTCATAATTTACTCTGGTTTTAGTCTTGTAAAGGAAACTATAAATCCTCTTTTAGGTGAAGCTCCAGATGCTGAATTAGTAGAAAATATACAGAAGGATTTACTTAGTTATGAATATATAACCGGAGTTCATGACATAATAGTTCATAACTACGGTCCATCTAAATTCATGGTATCCTTACATGCTGAAGTTCCTTGCGATATATCTATATTAAAGATACATGAAATAATAGATAGAGCTGAAAAAGAAATGTCTAAAAAACACAATATCTTATTAGTTATACACATGGACCCCATTAATACCAACAACAAAGAAGTTCAAAAATGCAAAGATCATGTTATATCTGTACTCAATACCATACCAGAAATAGAATCCATGCATGATTTCAGAATGGTTGGTGAAAATGAATATATTAACTTAATATTTGACGTAGTGGTTGACCATGATATTCATATAGACCAAAAGAAAGAAGATGAAATTATATTACAAATTGATAAAAAGTTAAAAGCTATAAATCCTGCTTATAATTGTTTAATAACTATAGATAAAAATTACACCTTTATAAGGTAGCTATTATTCTCCAATCCTCCTCAAAGACTTTATTTTAAGCGAAACTTGCTACATTAGTATTACTAACCACGAAACACCCCACTTCAACGAAGCAAGTGGGGTATATTTCATTCCTATATACCTATAATCTAGTACCTAGCACCTAGCACCTAGTACCTAGTACCTAGTACCTAGTACCTAAATAAAGTCTATCATATAAATAAACTAGTATCTAAATTATAATTATAGATTAAAATTTGTGGATTGTAGACTAAAAAAGCCAGTAAAGAGTCTTTTATAAACAAGAATCTTTACTGGCTTTTTATTTTAATATTAACAAATACTCAACTCTTCAATAACTAAGTTCACCATTTGACTCATAGATAACTGTCTAGTACCTACAGTAATTACATTACATCTATTTAAAGGCAAAATTATTTTTCTTGCTTTACTAATTGCAATAGCTTCTGACATAACTGGAGTTATTTCTCCCATCATTGAATTTGCTACAAGCATAGCTATAGGTCCTATAATTACATCTACTTCTTGTGACATAACCTTTATGGCATTTTCACCTGTAGCTGCTGCATGAGCCCCACCCTTTATCATGCTTGAAGTGGCTAAAGAATTTGTTCCTAATGCGATAATTTCAAATCCTTCTTTATACTGCTCCCTAATTTTTTCAATTATAACTTTTCCTAATCCGCCGCCTAATCCATCAATTACTGCTACTCTCATCAAATAACCACCTTTTTTTATTAGTGTTCATATGAAGGCTATTAATAACCTCTTCAGCTTCTTAAATCAAAGCCTATATAAAATCTATTTATTAGTAGTTGCTGAATATGAATTATTTACACTGCTAACATTACTTTTATAAGCTAAGAAATAAGCTCCTGCTATTAAAACAGCTCCTCCAACTATATTTCCTAAAGTTACTGGCAGTAAATTATTAAAAATTCCTTTTCCACTAACCAATGCCAATTTTTCTGGAGTTAATCCTGACGCTTGTACATACGCTACATTAGATTTTGCAAAAATGCCTACTGTTAAAAAATACATATTTGCTATACAGTGTTCAAATCCACAAGTAACAAATGTCATAACTGGAAACCATGACATAACTACCTTTCCAATAACATCTTTTGATGCTGTGGCACCCCAAACCGCAAGACATACCAACATGTTACATAATATACCACTAGCAAAAGCTGGACCAAAACTTAAGCCTCCCTTAGCTGCTGCTACCTTTATAACGCTACCTCCAAGTTTTCTACCACTTAAATTAAGCATGCCTGATTGAAAAACTAAAAAAGATATAATAATAGCTCCTACAAAATTGGAAATGTACACTATTATCCAGTTTCTCAATAACTTTTTAAAACTAACTCTTCCTTCTAGTACTCCTAAAAACATTAGACTATTTCCGGTAAACAATTCAGCTCCACATATAATTACTAATATTAACCCTATTGGAAACAGTGCCCCTCCTACCAATTTGGATAATCCTACATTAGTAATACTATGAGTTCCTACTGATGCTACAGCCCCCCCTATAGCTACAAATGCCCCTGCCAGTATTCCTAATATAATTCCCTGACTAAGTCCTATTTTTGCCTTTGTTTCTCCTGCTTTAATAGTAATCTCTCTTATTTCAGCCGGTTTTAAGATTTTACTTTCCATATGACCCACATCCCCTTTTTATTTTTCAATATTTTATTTAACAAACTGCCCTATTTAAAGCAGCTTATTAACAAATATGTACCCCAAAAAAATCATCTTGAGTCATAAGTTCATATTTATTTGTTTTTTGATTACATTACACTAGAATTCGTAATTTGTAATATAATTTTTAATTTTAACGCTTTAATTTTTATCGTATAACCATACATTACGAATTGCGGTACATTAAGCAGTAAATTAAAATGTATATTTCACTTTTTCAAGCTTTTTACTTATATGCATTCTGAGTTAAAATTCCTATAGAAACATCACCTACTACAGCTAAATCTTCTGCTGTAAAGTAGAAAGAAGCGTTTTTATCGAAAAGTATTTGAGCTGATGGAGGAAATTCTTCATCCCCTGACCATAAAGCAAAAGTTACATATACTCTATTTATAAATTGAAATTTATAAGCTATATCTCCCATTTGCACTTCTTCCTTTGGAATGTTTTCGAATGCTTTGCGAAACTTGTCCAAATCCTTTCCAAAGGTTCTTATTAATCTTAAGATACATCTTCCATAAAAATTATTGTAATACACTTCTCCCCCTGGCACATCTCTATAAGTTATATCATGATTAATTGGAGGTACTCCCTTAGCATTTATTAAGTATCTAAGTATTAATGTTTTTATAGGGTACTTTTCTATTGAAGAATAATCCCCATTTAATACTTCACCTAATGGATACTTAACTATATAATCTTGTCCCATGATTTTTATAGTAAACTCTTGTTTTTCTTCATCAAATGTGCATCCAGTATTTTCTACTATTGCTTTTGGATTATAGTTTTTCAATATATCTTTATAGTGTTCATACGGTATTTTATCTTTTCTTCTTTCTTCCACAGCTTTTTTATCCATTAGCCCTATTTCATCCTCTCGTTTTAAGGTTAAATGTTGTTTCCAGCTTCCTTTAACATTTCATTTGCCTTTTCCATATATTTTATAGCTTCTTCTATATATTTGGCTGTATCTTCTTTGCCCATTTTTTTAGATTTTTCTACCCATTCCTTAAATCCATCTTCATGAGATTTATTATGATCTATCCAATGGGATAATAATATTTTTAGAGTTTTTTCTTCTTTATTTAATGATGAATTTTCACCACAACAGCATTCATTTTGATCGTGTGTATGTTCATGTGTGTGTTCATGGCAGTGCTCATGATGATGTGTGTGTTCATGACACTCTTCATGAGTATGCTCATGGCAATGTTCATGAGTGTGCTCATGGCAATGTTCATGAGTGTGCTCATGGCAATGCTCGTGAGTATGCTCTCCATCAAAATGTTCATGAGCATGTTCGTGACAATGCTCATGGGTATGTTCATGTTTTAAATCTTTACACATAATTATCCCCTCCACGTATTTATATTTTTGCAAATTTAAACTATTAAACTTTTATTCATAAATTCCAGCTTATAATGCCTATTTTTTAATGTTGTTGAAATATCAAAGTTCAAATATCAAATATCAAATGTTGTTGAAATATCAAAGTTCAAATATCAAATATCAAATATTGTTCATTTTCAGCCTTGGCTGAAAATGTTATTTGCTTTTTTACTTTGTTATTTGATATTTTTACTTTATTATTTATTTTACTATTTTCCTTCAATTATAATTTTATGATCTAATAATTTTATTTCTTTTAACACGCCATCTACTATCTTTTCTTCTCCTAAAAGATCTGCTAAAAATATTTTTCCATCTTCCTTTGGTAAAACTTCTACCACATATTCCATTATCTTTTCTTCTCCCTCAGGAGTTATTAAATAAGCTGTTGATTCACACATAGCAAAATCCTCCTCTTAATAATCTATTCTCCTAACAGTTGTTTTACTGTTGGGAATCTTTCTATATCAGTATGTGGTAAAAAACATGCTGATACAAATTCATCCATATATCCAGGCTCCACACTTAATTCTAAGTAAGTTATACCACTGGATATTTCCTCAAGTTTATCCTTGGCTTCTTTACTCATTATAGTTAAATAACATCCTATTAATGAGCTATTACCTATATACTTCACCTTATCTCTAGGTATATCTGGAAGCATACCTATCATTATTGAGCTTTCTACATCTAAGTTATTTCCAATGCCTCCAGCTATGTATAATCTATCTATACAATCAAAGTCCATTCCCACACTGGAAATCATTGATGATATCCCAGAATAAACAGCTCCTTTAGCTCTTATAAAATTATCTATGTCAACCTCATTTATGGTTATATTCTTCTCTATATTATATTCTTCTTTAAAGGCTAATATATACTCACCCATACCATGCTCATCAAATCTAACTCTAGGTGTGTTTAAACCTTTAACAATTTTTCCTCTTCTATCAATTATTTTAGCGACCATTAACTGATATATTAAGTCTATTATACCAGAACCACATATACCTATAGGTTTTTCTTCACCTATTATTTGAATCTTTGGCTCATAGGTATTTTTATCTATTTCCACCTTTTCAATAGCTCCACTAGATGCTCTCATACCACAACTTATTTCTCCACCTTCAAAAGCTGGTCCTGCTGAGCACGCGCAACTCATTAAGAATTCCCTATTACCAAAAACTATCTCTCCATTGGTTCCTAAATCTATAAATAAAACATTTTCTTCAGAATTCCAAATACCAGAGGCTAACGCTCCTGCAGTAATGTCTCCTCCTACATAACTTGCCACAGATGGGGCTAAATATATAGTGGTTTCAGGATTTACATCCACTCCTAATTCATTTGCTTTTATGTATGGAGAACTTAAAAATGCTGGTATGTAAGGCTCCATCCTTATGTAATCAGGCTGAATGCCTAAGAATAAATGACTCATAGTAGTATTTCCTGCTACTACAAAAGATGCAATTTCATGAGATTCTATACTGCTTTCTCTATACATTTTTGCCAATAATGGATTTATGGTATATTTTATGATGGCGTCATTTAATTTTTTAATTCCATCCTTCTTACCTGCATAAATTATTCTATTTATTACATCTGCTCCATATTGTATTTGTGCATTTCCTGAAGAGGCCTTAGCTATTATATCTCCAGAATTTAAGTTTATAATACATGCTGCAACTGAAGTAGTACCAATATCTATAGCTACTCCATATAATTTATTTGAGGTGTCATTTCCCTCTATATTTATTATGTTTATGTTATTTTCTTCTTCAATATAAGTTATAGTAATATTAAAATTATTTTTCCTTAAGATATGAGGTATATTTTTGATTACTGAAAGCCCACATTGAACATTTCCACATCCCAATGTATTTCTTACCTGTCTTATTAATCTATCCACATCTGATATGTTATCGTCTAGAGTTGGTTCTGGAATTTGTAAAAAACTTTTTTTAATATTTATCCCAAGCTTTATTCCATTTTCTTTTAGTTTTTCTATTGCTTCTTTAAATATTATCTTTTCCTTTTCTCCACCTAAGTCTTCTATCTTCATATTGTGCATAGCATCATCAGCAGTGGAAGGAATCTCTACATCCACATCTCCATTTACAGTAGAGCAGCAAGCTAATACATAACCCTGTGCTAGTTCCTCTTCACTTATATGATTGCTTTTACTACAATTTACTTGTCCATTAATTATCTTAACCTTGCATTTTCCACAAGAGCCATTACCATTACAAGGTGCATCTATAAATATTCCAGCTCCTCGTATTACTGCAAGCAAGCTTTCTCCATTTTTTGCTTCTACCTGTACTCCATGAGAAGTAAAATTAACTTTAGCCATAAATCAATACCCCCTGTAAGAAAAGCTTTCTCGGCCTAGGCCGAGAAAGACTATACTATTTTATACTTGATTGGTAATCAGCAGAGCTTAATAAATTATCTAGCTCACCTTTATCACTTAATTGAACTTTTATAATCCAAGCATCATATGCATCTTCATTTATATATTCTGGTTCATCATCTAACTTTTCATTTATTTCTAACACTGTTCCTGAAATTGGAGCAAATAAATCTGAAGCCTTTTTAGAAGATTCAACTACTCCAAAAGTTTCATCTTGAGTTATTTCATCGTCTACTTCTGGCATTTCAACAAACAATATTTCTCCCAATTGACTTTGAGCAAAATCAGTTATTCCAACATAAGCTGTATCTCCCTCAACTCTTGCCCAAGTATGTTCTTTACTATAATATAAATTTTCTGGATGATTCATATATATGCCTCCCTAAAATATTTTAAACATAAATGACCATATTGTAGTTATAGCGGATTTAAATTATATTTAAACCCACTATAACTGAACTTAAACAATAACTATAGTTATTAACTCAACTGATGAAGGTGGTAATAGCACAGATTATGCAAGTATCTTAAACAATAACTATAGTTATTAACTCAACTTTCGCATATAAACAGAACTCTTAGCTTCAGATGGAGTTTTCACTCCAACTGAAGGTTAGAGATCGTTATCCAGGGACGTAGCTGCCGTTATCTCCCACTTTGTTAGAGGTGGAAGTGTTACGGCAGGTAGTCATCGGATAAACTTTAAGCTTTACGCTATATAAGGTAAGAAGTAAGAATTATTACTTATAGATTAATTATAAAAAACTCCTAGAGTTTTATCCTTAACTCTTACTTCTTACTTCTTATCTAATACCCATTACTTATCTACAAATTTTATATTTTTATTTTATAGCTGCGAAAGTTGAATTATTAATTCTTAATTCTTAATTACATAATAGGATCCATAGTTAATGCTGGATGACCTTTTTCTTCTAAGAATGCTAATACGCCTTCTGAATCTGTAGATATAGTTTCATCACAAATCATATCTGCAAAGTTATCTATATCATATAATTCTTTAGCTGTTTTATTTAATTTTTCTTTAACAAATTCTTTTAATTCTTTTGGCATCCAAACGATTCTTGAAACTCCGCCTTCAGCTTTTAAGAATTTCTTTGAAGATATGAATGGTCTTCCATGTCCCATAAATCCTGGAGTTTGGACTCCACCACCTGTCATAGATGCAAGTTCTCCAAAAGTCATTCCTAGAGGAGAAATTGAACCATATTCTCTGTTTACTATTACAACACCATTAGCCTCTGGCATTATACCGCAGATACATTCAAAACATCCACAAGATGTCATTGGATCTTGAAGTAAGCTGTATAATGTAACTTGGCTTACTGCACCTTGAGACATTTGCTCAACAACTTCATTTACCTTTTGCCAAATACCTAAGTTTTCGTCAATAACTCCTTCTTTTGGTATTGCTTGACATGGTCCTGTTGGATTTAATTCTAGTGTAGCTTTAGCATCTAACCAACTAACTGCTCCGCAAAGTCCAAGTCTTTCAGGTGTTACAACACATACGTGAGCTGGAGCGAAAGATTGACATAAGTTACAAGTGTAGAAAGTATCTACATTTTCGTCTATTAGAGATTCTAATCTTTCATCTCTTTCCATGTATCTTGGCATAGCATATTTTTCTCTTAATTCTCCACATTTATCTGGATCAGTTACTATAGTAACTTGACATTTATCCACAACAGATCCGAATTCATCTAATATCTTAGCATAGATAACTTCTCCTATGTGGTTTAATCTAAAGCCTTTTTCATAAGCTTCCTTACCTATTCTAACCCAAGTTAAGTTTCTTTGACCAACGTGCATTACACCTTCTATATAGTTTAAGAAATAGTGAAGTCTTCTTTCAAGAACTGGTTCAAAGTCTTTTTGCATGTTAGCTCCAGCAACTTCTATGAATACTCCTAATGGAAGTCTTCCTGGTGCTTCTGTTATAGTATCAACATCTGGACCTATTAATGTAATCTTATGATCTTCAACTTCTGAAAGTTCTCTTTGCATTACTAGTTCCCAAGCATCAGTTTTTCCTCCACCAAATTCAGCAAACATATCATTCTTTCTTATTCTTTCACCTTCAAATGCTGCTGCAAAAGCTACTGGTATAGGAATTTCAGTTATTTTTATTTTTATATGTCTAGCTTCTAATGAAGTTTTTGGTACTTTATCATAATCTTTTTGAGTTAATAATAATGTTGGAACTTCTTGAACATCTTGGTCAGTAATTACTGGGAATCCAAGTGCTATAGCACCTGCTCCTGCAGAAACTACTAATTCACTAAGTGGTCCAAAGGCATTTACAAAAGCAAGAATTCTCTTGTCTGTGTACTCTAAGAAATCACCGAATTTACCGCCTTCAAGTGCACCAAATATAAATCCTGCTCTTATAGCTACTGATACAACATGAATTACTGATGTTACATCATATCCAACAGGAATAACTCTTAGGTCTAGACCCATTTTTACATTAGCTTCTATAGCTTGGTCAATTACCTTTCCTACTAAGAAAGTAAGAAGTCCTTTTGATTGGTAATCTTTTATAACTTTTGCTGCGGTTTCACTATCTGGACATTCTCCTAAAACAACTGCTATTCCAGGGATATCGCCAGTAACTAGTGGAACTCCTAATGAACGGATAACTGGGTCTGGTACAAAGCCTATACAAGGTTCTGTGTATGGTGTGTCACTTAATACATATTTAGCAGCTTCAATTATTTCTGCTGCTACTGCAGTAGCAAGTCCTGCATTTAAAGCCTTTTCTAATCTTTCTTCTTGAACTATTAAGCTTTCTACTACAGCTAAAGCTCCTTCTAGTTCTTCAAGAGTAGTTATTTTCTTTCCTGTAGCTGCAAAAATTATTGGAAGTGCATAAGCAGTGTCAGGAAAAGCAACTTTACAATCTTTACCTTTTTCACTTATAGCTTGAGCAACTAGGCCTTTAGCTGCTTCTAAAGCTTGATTTGAGCCTGTAAATATAGTTTGAAATAAATTCATCTTCCCTTACCCCCTTTTATAGATCTAAATAAGAATCTGCGTATAAAACTGCTCCATTTATAATATCACAAGTTTTTATAGTTTCCATTAATCTTTGATCACATGGGTTCATAATTGCTGATGTTAATCCTGCTTGCATAGCCATAGCACAGAAATTAGCATCCATTATTGGTCTTAAATGTTTTGGTGCTCCATTAGATACATTACTTAATCCACAAACAGTCTTAAGCTCCATTTCGCTTATTAATCTAACTGCTTCTAGAACTTCTTTTTGTTTTTCTTGCATTCCTTTTATAACTAGGAATAGAGGGTCAAATAACATATCTGTTGGTTCTAATCCTAAAGACATTCCTCTTTCAAGCATTTCTGTACAATATGCCATTCTTTCGTCATTGTCTCTTGTAATACCTTCTTTAGCACATAAAGCTATTACCATTGCATCGTTAGCAGCTGCTAAATCTATCATTTCTATTCTTTCTCCAGCATCTGCTGAGTTTATTATTGGCTTTCCTTTTTCTCTGTTATAAACTTTTATTCCAGCTTCTATTGCTTTTTTATTAGTTGTATCTAAAGCAAGAGGAACGTTATTGAATTCGTTTTGTAGTAATTGTACAGCCCATGGCATTACGTCTTCGCCATCTTTTTCAGCAGGTCCTATATTTAAATCTAGGTAATGAGCACCTGCATCTAGTTGTTCTTTTGCTCTTTTTAATATTGGTTCAGGATTTCTTTCTGCTAATGCTTTTCTTATAGTTGGTGATATACAGTGAATTCTTTCCCCTATAATCATGAATTTTTCCATGTTTTTTCTCCCCTTTTCAATTTTTTATTTTAAACTCTTACATAAAGGGGGGCTCCCCTCTATGTAAGAAGTATATTTCCTATTTAAATTCCTTTAAGAATTTTGGAATGTGTAGAGCTTCATTAGTTCCAACAACAATTTCCCATCCTGGTAGGTTTTCTTCTAAATCACCTTTAAGTACAGCAACTTTACCTGGAATTATAAGTTTTCTTGACTTAGTCTTTTCTTCTACTCCACTTTCTTTTACGAATTTAGCTATACTTGATGCTGTAAACTTACCTGCTGCCCAAGATGTAAGAACTGAATATCCACCTGCATCAGGGATTAACATCCATACTGGAACTTTTGATCTTTCAACTTCTCCAGATACTATGAAGTAAGTTAAAGCAAAGTCAACTGTTACCATTACTGGTGAATTGTCATCTGGGTTGTTTATTGGATAAACATTTGGCTCAACTCTCATTGGTCTTTGTGGGTCTGTAAATATGTTTTGTCTTAGAGCAAATAGTGAAAGTCCTCTTGCATAATCCATATCATCTAACACTATGATTGAACCATATTTCATGGTAAATAATGTGCCTAGAGCTACTTCCATAAACTTGTCATTATTAGCAAGTTTATTTGCAAATATTACTGATGGATAACCAAATACTCTATCTTGTCCATCTAAATTTATTCTTCTTATTTGAACTGTATTTTGGAAAGCTTCTTTAATTGAAGAAGAACCTGGGTCAAGTATTAATTCTTTATGACCTGCTTTGTGTATTTCTTCTACTAATGCATATAATTCTTCTATTGATGGAGCTTTAACTCCTAAAACTAACTTATCAGCTTTAACTAATTCAACCATCTCTTTATAGTTGTCTTTGTTAGCACCATAAACTATAGGATTTTCATCTTTTACTAGTGCTAAAGCTTCTTTCATAACAGCTACATCTTCACAAGTTAACATGTAAGCCACTTTTAATCCGCTGTTTTTAATTTTGTTTATTATTTCTAAATATCTATCTTTATTGCCGCTGTAATTTATTGCAGCAATTTCAGCCTTCATTTCTTCGCCGATTCTTACATAATCAACATTTTTCATGTTTGCTATTTTTCTATCTATTTCTTCATCAGACATGCAATCACAGAACATGATAGCAAATCTGTTTCTGTTTACAAAAGTTTTGCTATGACGGAAAAGAACTGTTTCTCCTCCTAATTTATATTCACTTTCACCTTTTCCAACTGTTATGGTTTTCATAAGTGGTGCAGTAGCCTCTGATAATTTTTCTAATGCAGATGCATCCATATGAGGACATTTGCTTATTTCTACTGCTCCTGCAGCAACTTTCATTGAGAATGCTAAACATGTTGGGAAACCACAATCTTTACAATTCTTTTTTGGTGTTAATTTAAATATATCTAATCCTTTTAAAGCCATTTTTTATCCTCCTCTAACAATCTGAATTTACATATCTAAAAATTTTCCGAATTTATACCTTATATTCTAACGTGCCAAAATTTACAAATAATTTAGATTAAATCAAGTATTTCGACAAATTATGCTAGTAATCCCTCTACTAAAGTTCTTAAAGTTTCTAGTGATTTTGGATGTCTTAATACTAAAGCATCTGATCCTGATGATAAAACGCCTGTTGCAGTAGCTATTTCTAAAGATATTCCTCTATCTTCTTGAGAACCCCATTGTGGAGAATCTTTTTCTGATTCTATAGCTTCTTTAACTTTCCATGTTTCAAAAGAAACTGGTGTTATTATTGGAGTTTGTAGAGTTTTATCATCTTGTCCTAACGCTGCAAGTCTGATTCTATCCATAGTTGATATAACATATTCATAACCATAACCAGCTGCTGAACATCCTACGTTTGATACTACATTTTCAGTTTTAACACCTAATTGGTTTATTAATATATTTAATTGTTTTGCAAGGTTAATATCAACTGAAGATTCTGCTCCAACCTTATGACTATAAGCTAATGCGCCTGCTGCTGCTACAGTTTTATAGTTTTCTTCTACTGCTGATAATAACAATACATTATGTCCATCTAATTCTTTTGCCAAGCTTTCAAATAATTTTGCATCTTTATCATGATTTCCTGTACCTGCTACAGCTAGAGGAACATTTATAGCTTCTGCCACATCTTTAGCTACTTTTGTACATTCTTCAACGGATTTATCTGCTCCACTTGGATCTGCTCCCGCTAATCTTAAACATATAAAATCTGGATTATATTTTTCTTCTACAAATTTTGCCCATTGAACTGGATCATTACATACGTCTTTGTATATTTCTTTTAATGCTTCTATCCAGTTTTCAGGATATATATCTATTATTTCCATTCCTATTTTAGGAGTATTTCCTGTATCTCCATCAAAAGTGTAAAAAGGAAGTGTATTTTGCCCCCCTATTTTTATTGCCTTTTCCCCTGTTCCTATTTGAACTTCGTTGATTTTACCTGAGTATTTTTGTACTGTTTTTTTGAACATAACTGGTAGCCTCCTTGTTTTTACTTATTTAATCCAACCTTGGACAATATGTCTTTTAAAGCTTTCTTTGACATACTATCTTCAGGTAATTTAACTAATGGTTTTCCTGCACAATCATATTCATATACCATAGGATCCATTGGAACAACACCTATTAAATTTAGTTCTTGATTTGCTATTTCTTCTTTTATTCCATCATTTAGTTCCTCTTGTGGAGCCCTGTTTACAATAAGGTATATTTTAGAAACATTTAATTTTAATTCCTTTACTAATTTATTTATTCTTCCTACTGCTTGTATTCCTCTTCTTGAAGAATCACTTACTAAGAATAATAAATCTATATCATCTACAACTTTTCTGCTTAAGTGTTCCATACCGGCTTCATTGTCAATAACTATGTAATCGTAGTTGTTAGCTAAGGAATCTATCTGAGCTTTTAAAACACCGTTTACATAACAATAACAGCCTTCACCTTGTGATCTTCCCATTACCAATAAATCAAAGCCATTACCTTCAGTTAATCCTGTATTTAATCTGTATTTTAAATAATCAGCTTTTAACATTCCCCCTGGAAATCCATCACCTTTAAGTGACATTTGGCTAACTTCTTCTCTTATTGTTCCTAAAGTTTCTTCTACTTCTACACCTAGTACTTCATTTAAATTAGCATTAGCATCTGCATCTACTGCTAATATAGGGCCTTTTCCCTGTTTCACTAAATAATCCATTAATAATCCAGTTAATGTAGTTTTTCCAGTACCGCCTTTACCTGCTACAGCTATTTTATATCCCATAGTATAACCTCCTTTATTTAGTGCATAGGGTTTAAAAACCCTATGCTTTAAACTGCGTGTACACTTTCTTTATTTACATCATGAACAGCTTCCATTAGTGCTTCTGACAATGTTGGATGTGGATGTATTACATCTCCCACTTGCTCAGTAGTTAGTCCTAAATGTACTGCTAATGTAAGTTCTGTAAGTAAATCTGTGGCATTAGGCCCTATTACTGCTGCACCTAATATTTTGTCGTTCATGTCAGTTATAACCTTTACAAAACCTTGGAATTTACCCATAGCTTGTGCTTTTCCAAGTCCTCTGAAGTCAAATTTTCCTACTTTGTATTCTATTCCTTGATCCTTAAGAGCTTTTTCTGTTGCTCCTACTCCAGCCACTTCTACGCTAGTGTATACACATCTTGGAACAGCTCTGTAATCCATTTTTTTGTCTCCACCTAAAGCATTCTCTACTGCAACCATTCCTTCTTTAGAAGCTACGTGAGCTAATGCTGGTGTACTTACTGTATCACCTATTGCATATATTCCTTCAATACTTGTTTCCATTTTTTCATTTACTACTATTCTTCCTCTTTCCATGTTAACTCCAAGTTCTTCTAATCCTAAACCTTGAGTATATGGTCTTCTACCTACTGAAACTAACATAATTTCAGCTTCCAATTCTTTTCCACTACCTAATGTAGCTACAACCTTGTCCTCTTTTACATCTACTTTAGATATACCATCTTTAACAAAGAACTTAATTTTGCTTTGCTTAAATGATCTTTGAAGTATTTTAGCTACATCTTCATCTTCAAATGGTACTAAATGATCTACCATTTCAACTATTTGTACCTTTGTTCCTAACTCATTGTAGAATTGTCCAATTTCACAACCAATTGGGCCTCCACCTACAATTATCATTGATTCTGGAACTTTTTCTAATTCTAGCACTTCATCACTTATTATAACTCTTTTTCCGTCGTATGGAAACATTGGTGGAACCACTGGAACGGAACCTGTAGCTATAATTATTTTATCTGCTTTGATTATCTCTTTTGTTCCATCATTTTTTTCTACTTCTACATTATTTTTATCTACTATTTTACCAGTACCTCTAACTAGCTTTACTCCCTTTTCATCGAAAAGAAATTCTATACCTTTTACTAGTTGGTCTGTAACTTTTCTTTTTCTTGCTATAATTTCGTTAAAATCTGCTTTTACTTCGCCTTCTATTTTTATTCCATATTTATCAGCATTTTTTATAGTTTCTAATGTTTCTGAACAAGCTATCAATGCCTTAGTTGGAATACATCCTACATTTAAACAAGTTCCTCCTACATGTGCCTTTTCAACTACAGTAACTTCTGCCCCTTTCATAGCTGCCTTTAATGCTGCTACATATCCTCCTGGGCCTCCGCCTATAACTACTATTTTCATCCCAATCGCCTCTCTCATTAATTTTATAGTTTTACTTCAAATTAAAATTCCCCTGTTTAATAATACTAATCTACCTTATAGATTTTATGGTTTTCTTATAAATTAAAGTCCAGCTCTATCTAGTATTACTGGAACATTTTCTTCTGCTCCGATAGCCATTATGTGGACTCCTTCACATAATCCCTCTTCTTTAGCCTGTTTTATGAATTCTGCAGCTATGTTTATTCCTTCTTGTACTTTGTTTTCTGCACCTTTCATTCTTTCAATTATTTCATCTGGTACATACACACCAGCTACATTAGCATTCATATATTTTGCCATACCTGCTGATTTTAGTGGTATAATTCCAACCATTACATTTGTATTTAAATCCTTTGTCATTTCTCTAAAGTTTCTTAAAGTATCTATATCATAAACGGCTTGAGTTTGGAAAAATTTTGCGCCTGCTCTAATTTTCTTTTTCATTTTTAATATTTGTAATTCTAACGGGTCATATTTTGGAGATACACAAGCTCCTAGATAAAAACTTGGTGTTCCTTTTAATTCGTTGCCCATCATATCTACACCAGAGCTTATGGTTGATGCAACCTTAAGTATATCTACACTATCCAAATCATATACTGGCTTTGCACCTGGGTGGTCTCCTAATACTGTATAGTCTCCTGTTAGAGCTAATACGTTTTCAATACCAAAAATACCTGCTGATAAAAGTTCACCTTCTATAGCAATTCTATTTCTATCTCTTCCTGTTATTTGTAATACTGGCTCTAATCCTGCATCTTTAAGCATCTTACAAGTTGCTAAAGATGTAGCCTTCACTGTAGCTGCTTGAAAGTCAGTAACATTTACTCCGTGAGCTCTTCCTTTTATAGCCTTAGCACACTCTATTAAGTGAGCAAGGTCTGTTCCCTTTGGAGGAGCCATCTCCGCTGTTATTGCAAACTCTTTTTTTTCAAAGGCCTGCTGTAATAAACTCATAATAATCCCCCTCTAGCTTTTATCTATTTCTTATATCCACTTTTGATGGATGCATATCTAATTGATAATCTCTTGGTTCTCTTATTTCTGTTAAATTGTCAAGTTTACCAAAGTCTTTAAGTTTTTCATATATAAGAATCCAAGCACAATCATTATTTGGATCTACTTCACATTTTCCGTCTCTTGCGCCACCACATGGTCCGTTTAAAAGACCCTTAGCACATTTAGTTACTGGGCAAATGCCGCCTGTCCATCCCAATTGACATTCTCCACAAGCTCTGCAAGCTTCGTCAAATTTACCTACTCTTTCAACTTCTCCTATGAATTTTGTATTGTTGGCAGGATATACTGGAACTTTAACAAGCTTAGCAACAGTTTGTGTTCCATCTCCACAAGCTAATGAAAGAACTGCATCTGCTTCCTTTATAGCTTCTTTTAGTTCTTTCAAATCTTTTTTTGCTTTTAGAAAATTACAAGATGGGTCTAAAACTTTAAATCCCAATACTTCTTTTCCATTTTCCTCTAGCTTAGCTTTCATTTCTACTAATTGTTCTTCTCCACCTACTTGGCAAGAGCTAGCACATAGAGAACATCCTGTAAGTACTACTTTTTTACTTCCTTCAAGGTATTTAAGAATTTCTTCTAAAGGCTTCTTTTCTGAAATAACCATATTTCTTCCCCCATTTAAATATTAGTAAATATAATGTTTTATATATTATAAATTATTTTGAGCTTTACATGCCTTAATTACATGTTTTCCTAATATAGAAGTGGTAACTGAACCTACTCCTGCTGGCACTGGTGTTATTAATGACGCTCTTTCTAAACAATCCTCTGTATCCACATCTCCACATAATTTTCCTTCTTCATCCACATTGATACCCACATCAATAACTACAGCGTCTTTACCTACATAATCCTTTGTAACCATTTTAGCTTTTCCTACTCCAACTACTAATATATCAGCTTTAGAAGCTATTTCTGCCATATTCTTTGTTCTAGAGTGACATATAGTTACTGTAGCATTTTCATCTAGTAAAAGCATTGATACTGGTTTTCCCACTACCATAGATCTTCCTATAACTACAGCATTTTTACCCTTCATATCTACATTGTAGTGTTTTAGAATTTCTATAACTGCAGTTGGTGTGCATGGCGGAAAACCTGTTTTGTCTCCACTCATTAATTTTGCTACATTTATTGGACTGAAACAATCCATATCTTTCTCTGGAGATATGACGTGTTTAATTATATCTTCATCCATTTGCTTTGGTAACGGTCTAAAAATTAAAATACCGTGAGTTTTATTATCTTCATTTACTTTTTTAATTTCTTCTATAAATTCTTCTTGTGATATATTTTCTGGATAAGCTTTAACTTCTGTGTCTATTCCAACCTTTGCATATCTTTTTAAGGCTCCTCTTTCGTAAGAAAGGTCACTAGGATTTTCTCCTATTCTCATTATAGTAAGCTTGGGAGTTATACCTTTTCCCTTAAGTTCTTCCACATCCTTTGCTAACTGTTCTGTAATTGCATCGGCCACGGGTTTACCTTTAATAATTTGTCCCATTTTAAAGCCTCCTCTTTAATAAATTCTATTATAAATAATACTTTACATTTATACATTCCTATAGCCCCCATTAAATAATGAGGGCATAGAAAGGTAAATATACTATTTCGAAAGTGCTTTTACCACTTCTTCATAAACCTTGTCTGCTATTTCTGTTCCATCTTTTACTAGTTTTTCTGTTTCTTCCTTAACTCTAGATACATAATTTTCATCTTTAATAGAATTTATGTTAATTATCACATTTAATTGCGCACTTATGATAGCTGCTCTTAAACATTGTACTCCTACTCCAACATCACTTATAGCTAATTTTGAGCACTTATTTACTAAGTTTTCATGTAGCTTTATAGCTTCATATGATTTTTTAACTATAGAAACTGGAACTTCACAAGCTTGTTTAAGTGCTTTTTCTAGAGTTTCCTCTTTTAATTTTCTTTCTTCCTCAGTATCTTTCTTCATGCCATAAGCTTTAGAAAGTGGAAGAAAGTTTTCCGCATCATCATCTATCATTTTTAGGAGTTCTTTTTGAATTTCTCCAGCTTCTTCTAATATGCCTTTAACTTCTTCTTCATACTGAGCATATTTCTTCTTTCCTATGGTTAAATTACAAACCATACTACCTAATGCTGTGCCTATGGCACCAACTAATGCTGCTGCACCACCACCGCCTGGTACTGGTTCTTTAGAAGCTAGCACTTCTGCAAAATCTACGCAAGTCTTATCTGCTAATTTCATATCTCCTACCTCCTAAAAATTTTAGAACAATCCGCTTATTACTCCATTTTCATTTACATCTATTCTCTCCGCTGCTGGAAGCTTTGGAAGTCCTGGCATCTTCATTATTTGTCCTGTAACAGCTACTGCAAATCCAGCTCCTGCTGAAATAGTAACTTCTCTTACAGTTATCTTGAAGCCTGTTGGTCTTCCTAATTTAGTTTGATCATCTGTTAATGAATATTGAGTTTTAGCTATACATACTGGCACATTTTTAAATCCGTTCTTTTCTAATTCAGCTATTTGTTTAGACGCACCTGCTGTAAAATCCACATCGTCAGCTCCATATACCTTTTGTGCAACAGCTTTTATCTTTTCTTTTATTGAAAGATCTAATTCATATGAATATGTGAAGTTATTTTCAGCTTCATCTATTAATCTTAAAACTTCTTTAGCAACTTCAATTCCACCTTCTCCGCCTTTTGCCCAAACTTCTGATAAAGTAACATTTACTCCCAATTCCTTACACTTATCAGATACTAGTTTAAGCTCAGCTTCTGTGTCCGTTGGGAATCTATTTAAAGCAACCACTGCTGGTAACTTATATATTTTAGTTATATTTTCAACATGCTTTAATAGGTTTGGTAAACCTTTTTCTAAAGCTTCTAGGTTTTCTTCATTAAGTTCTGCTTTTGGAACTCCACCATTGTATTTTAATGCTCTAACTGTAGCAACTATTACAACTGCATCAGGTTTCAAACCAGCCATTCTACATTTTATATCTAGGAATTTTTCCGCTCCAAGGTCAGCACCAAAACCTGCTTCAGTAACTACATAGTCTCCAAAGTGCATAGCCATCTTAGTAGCTATTACAGAGTTACATCCATGAGCTATATTAGCAAATGGTCCACCATGTACAAATGCTGGTGTTCCCTCTAATGTTTGTACAAGATTTGGTTTTAAAGCATCTTTCAATAGAGCTGCCATAGCTCCGTGAGCATTTAATTGTCCAGCTGTAACTGGTTCTCCTGCATAGGTGTAACCAATAACTATTTTTGAAAGTCTATCTTTTAAATCAGTAATATTATTTGCTAGACAGAATATAGCCATTATTTCAGATGCAACTGTTATATCAAAGCCGTCTTCTCTTGGAGAGCCATTAGCTTTTCCACCAAGACCGTCTACAACAAATCTTAACTGTCTGTCGTTCATATCTATACATCTTCTCCAAGTAACTCTTCTTGGATCTATGTTTAATTTATTTCCTTGATATATATGGTTGTCTATCATTGCTGCTAATAGGTTGTTTGCAGCTGTCATAGCATGTAAGTCCCCTGTAAAGTGAAGATTTATATCTTCCATAGGAACTACTTGTGCATATCCCCCACCTGCTGCTCCACCTTTAACACCAAATACTGGTCCTAGTGATGGTTCTCTTAGTGCTACAACTGTATTTTTCCCCAATTTTGATAAAGCATCAGCCACCCCAATAGCTGTAGTTGTTTTTCCTTCTCCAGCTGGAGTTGGATTAATAGCTGTTGTCAATATAAGTTTTCCTGGCTTTGTTCCATTATCTCTCTTTAGTAAATTATAATCTACTTTTGCTTTGTACTTTCCATAGTACTCTATGTCATCCTCTGTTAACCCTAGCTTTGCAGCTATTTCTTTAATGTGTGTTATTTTAGCCTCCTGTGCTATTTCTATATCGGATTTAAAACCCATTTTTTATGCCCCCTTCTCCAATTTTTCTTTTATTTTTTTAACCTCCCCAACGGTTTCTTTAGAATCGTAAGGAGAATGATTAACTCTGTCAGAATCCCCTACATTTTCCCTGTAATGTATAAATCCTAAACAATTTTCTTCTCCTACATGTTCTAATACATACTTTTCATCATCCACATTTCTGACCTTATTAGCTACAACTAAAACCCTATTTATTCCTAACTGCTCTGCCAAATTCTTAACATGTTCATAGGTTTTAATGCTTCTTATTCCCGGCTCTATAACCACAATGAATAAATCTACTCCCTGAGCTGTACCTCTGCCTAAGTGCTCTATACCAGCTTCCATATCCATTATTACTATATCTTTATTTTGAAGTATTAAATGTGATGTTAATTTCTTCAAAAGTACATTTTCTGGACAAAAACATCCCATGCCTGCTTTATCTACAGTTCCCATGGTTAGCAATTTAACACCATTATGTTTTTTACAGAATTTTTCTGGTATGTCATCAACTTTAGGATTTATTTTAAACATTTTACCAAAAGTTTCAGGAGTAGAGGAAGTTCTTTCTGATATCATAGTCTTCATTTCTGATATAGGAACTATTTCTTTTATAATTTCCTCTGGGAAACCAAGTGCCAATGCCAAATTTGGATCTGGATCTGCATCTACTGCTAAAACATTATATCCTTCCTCTGCATATATTCTGCTTAATATTGCAGAAAAAGTTGTTTTTCCCACTCCACCTTTGCCTGTTATAGCTATCTTCATTTTCATAATTGATTCCCCCTTTTATTGTGTCAAGCACCTACTTTATTTTAAGTTTTACTAAGTAGGTGCCTAAAAAATTACTGTATGATTTGATTTACTTTTTTATGTTGCTTGTTATATTCCTATTCTTTTACGTTTTTCTTCTATTCTTTCTACCATTTGCTCAGAAGCCTTCTTAGGATCTGTTTCTATAAAGAATTTAGCTCCTACCATATCTTCCATCCTATTTGTTAGTATATCAACAACTTCTGGTCCACCAGTTACTGGAGGAACTACTCCAAGCCATGTATCTATACCTGATGATACTACGTAAGTTCCTATAGAAACTGCTTTTTCAGACATCCACTCTGGTGCAACACCTACTACTGGTAAATCTGATATATCTACTCCTAAGTGGTTTGCAACAGTTCCTACAAGTTCTAATATACGGCTTATATCTACACAAGAACCCATGTGTAATACTGGTGGTATGTCCACAAGTTCACATACCTTTTTAAGTCCAGCACCAGCATAGTTTCTAGCTTCCTTTTGTAATAATCCAGCTTTTGCTGCTGCTTGAGCTGCACAACCAGTAGCAACTACTATTACATCGTTAGCAATTAAGTTTTTAATAATTTCTACATGACCATTATCATGAGGTGTTTTAGGGTTGTTACATCCAACAACTCCTGCTGCTCCTCTTAAAACTCCTGAAACAATACAATCTGCTAATGGTTTAACTGTACCTGCTACTCCTATGTTTGAATTAGTTACTTTATCTAAAGCTGATACTATACTTTCTGTACTGTATCCAACCACTGCTTTACTCTTAACATCTGGAATATATACTTTAGAATTATCTCTATTTTTAAAGTTCATTATAGCTTCTTTTAATATCTTTTTAGCTGATTCATATGCATGCTCTTCATCAAATTCAATATGAGTTGAACCTGTGATTTCAGCTTTTGGAGATGTTGTTATGAATTTAGTATGATAATTTTTAGATAGTTGTGCAAGTGCTGGCATTATACATTGTACGTCAACTACTACTGCTTCTACAGCGCCAGTAACTACTGCTAATTCTTGTTGTAGGAAGTTTCCTGCTAATTTAAGCCCGTGTCTCATAGTAGCTTCGTTAGCTGTACAACACATACCTACAAGGTTAATTCCATCAGCTCCTTGAGCTTTTGCTAATTCAATAAGTTCTGGATCTTCTGATGCTAAAATTATCATTTCTGAAAGAGTTGGTTCGTGTCCATGAAGAACTACATTAACTGAATTTCCTTGTAATACCCCAAGGTTTGCTTCTGTGTCTATTTCCTTTGGAGTTTCAAACATAATGTCACTAAATTCTGTTGCCAAGTAAGAACCGCCCCATCCATCTGCTATAGCAGCTCTCATTGACATTTTTATTAAACTTTCAGCATCTGCTGCGCATCCTATATGAGTTGAGTGCATTATAGATACTATATCTCTATCTATATTTCTTGGCATTACACCTAGCTTATTCCAAACTTCAGCTCTTTTTTCTGGAACTGTTGGTGGCAATGTCAATGTTCCAATTTGTTTACTAAATTGTTCCAATCCAGCTTTTGCTGTGTCATGAGCTATATCATAAATGTCTCTTCCCTCTGTTTCTACACCAAGTCTTTTAGCAACTTTCATTAATTTCTTTTCATCTTTTACTTTAAAGTCACCATCTTTACTTGCGTTAAGAAGAGTTAAAACTATACTTCTACCGTGATCTGAGTGAGCTGCTGCTCCACCAGCTACCATTCTAGCAAAGTTTCTTGCTACTATAACATCTGCTGTAGCACCACATATTCCCCTGTCAGCTCCCTTTCCTGGTACTGGGCTAACTCTACAAGGTCCCATAGCACAAATTCTACAGCATACTCCAGCTACACCAAATCCACATGGTGCCTTTAAGTCAACCTTTCTGTCCCAAGCTGTCTTTACTCCATCCTTTTTAGCCTTTTCCAATAATTCATTTTGTGCAGTTTGAATACTTAATATTTTCTCCTCCACAGTTTTACCCCCACTCTCTTAAATATTTTCTAAAAATACCACATAAAAACTAAACTGAAAATTAGTTTTATTCTTACATTTTAATTATAGTATTTTTACAACAAAAAAGAAACACAAAAAAGATATTTTTTTAACAAATTAACTAGAGTTTTTTCCTTCTTTTTTCAGAATATTCAATATAACGTCTTCAAATATTTACGCAACTTTTTTCTAAACCCTACCCATATCAACAACTTACTAGCTATTTTGCCCCTTAATCAATAATCTACTTAATATCATCTTTTTCTACATTGGAATTATTTTTTTGAAACTTTTAAATTCTTTTTTGACACTAAAAATGATTATTATTTAACATTTGTATAAATAATCCAACATCTATTTATATTTTTTCATTGTGTTTCACTTAAAAAAAAGAACTGTACTAATTTTTATGATTCAATAATACAGTCCCCTTTTGAAATAATCATCTATTTTCCCTTTAAAACTACTAATTCATGCAAAGCTCTAGTTGACATTACATATTTAATTTTATTCATTTGTTCAGAATCCATGTCTTTATCCACTAAAATTATTCCATCAAATTCCAATCCCTTTGCATAATAGGATGGTATTATTACCAACCCACCTTTGTATATACTATCTTCTTCATCTATTAATTTAATATATATCTTATCTTTTAGCAAATTATATACCTTTCTAGCATCAAATAAATCCTTACATATAATACCTATACTTTCACATTCTCTTTCCTTAATTTCTTCTATATTAGATAGAATTAACTCCTTGAGTTCCTCACTACTTTTATATTCTTCCTGAGCTACTGGTCTTCCTTCTCTAACCATAGGTACAATACTATTATCTCCTAAGTATTTATTAGCATATCGCATAATTCTAGCAGTAGATCTATAGCTTTTTTCCAGTTTAAAATATTCAACATCCAATCCACTTATAAATTGACTCATACTGCTCATAGGGATTTTTCCTTCTAAAGGTATTAACCTTTGATTGCCATCACCAACTACAGTCATAGATATTGGATTTAATAGTTCTTTTATAACAATAAATTGTAGATAACTATAGTCTTGAGCCTCATCTATAACTACATGTTTAACTTCTTCATTATACTTAAAACCGTCTAACTTTATTTTTAAATAAAGTATCGGAGCTAAATCATCTATAGTTAACTCCTTATTACCATTAATATCATTATATATATCTATGCAATCTCTTGAATTTAACCACTTTAAAGATTTTTTTGTTATAATTACTTCTTTAACAATCTCTCTTATCCTTATCTTTCTCTTAAGTTCTAAAAAGCTTCCTTCTAACTCTAATTCCTCTTTGCTTAATTTCTCTATGGCCTTTTTATATTCTAAATTTATTTCTCTTACTAATTCATCTCTTACATCTCTTATTTTTGAAAAAATTATCCTCTTAATCTTTTTACTTCTTCTAAATAAAGGCATATAATTGTAGTATTCATAAAATAAATTCTTTATTTCTTTTTCCTTCAATACTATTTGTCCCGCTAATTTAACATCTTTTATTTTAAACAAATCTCGATTCATTTCATCTATTACTGAGTCCATTTTTTCCTTATACTCTAAAGATGTCTTATACTTAACTTCATTTATAAATTCCACATCTCCGCCAATTATATTTTCCATATAAGTTCCTAAATCCATTAATCTATTTATACCTAACAATGTACAAGCGAAGTCTGTAAAGGTAGTTTGTTTAACTCCAGTTTCTCCAAGACTAGGAAGTACCATAGATATATACTCCATAAACACATTATTAGGTCCAAATATCACAACTTTGTCTTGCAAAGATTTTCTATAGTTATAAAGTAAATAGGCAACTCTATGAAGGGCTATAGTAGTTTTTCCACTGCCTGCTACCCCGTCTACCACTACAGTTTTATCTTTAGATTCCCTTATTATTTCATCCTGCTCCTTTTGTATAGTCATTATTATATCTTTTAATTTTTCTTCTGCATTTTTACTTAAAACCATTTGAAGTATCTCATCTTTTATATCTATAGAAGAATCAAACATACCAACTAAATTTTCATGTTTTATTACATATTGCCTTTTATTAAGTATATCCACAGGAACTTTTCCAGAAGGTGCTGAGTAATCCGTTTCTCCTAACTTACCCGCATAAAACAATGAAGCTATAGGAGCTCTCCAATCCACTACCACTGGTTCATAATCCTCTTCCCTAGTGAATCCAAATCTACCTACATATATTTTATCCTCTTCATCAAATTCCTTATCTAAAAAATCTACTCTACCGAAATATGGAGAAGTTTGTAAAATAGCCATTTCCTTTAGTTTTTTATCTATAGTTTTATAAGTCTCTTCTTGGACAAATCTTTCATGATCAAAATATTCTATCATTTTATCTTCATCATCTTTATATTCTTCTATAACCTTTTTTCTATAATCTAATAAATTCTCTGTTATTTTATTTCTTTTATTTATATAATTTAATATTTCTTCTTTTATGGATTTAATGACATAATCCAAATGCTGCTTTTCTATATGCAAATCAATTTCTTTACTCATCTTATTTTCTTCCTTCTCCATATTATCCTCTCCCTTTTTATAGAATAAAAATGCGACAAATAATCTTAAGTCGCATTTTTATGTTTATTATAATGTTTTATATTTTTTCTTATTTGATTCTTATTTCATTTCTTCTACTTTTTCTGTTTTGTTTCCCTCTATAACTTTTTCTTTTTCTACTGCATCTTCTTCTAATAATTCATCTAAATTTCCTTTTACATTTAGATTTTCTTCAACTTTTTCTTCACTTTTATCTTCATTGGTAATTACCTCTTCATCATCCTTTATTCCCTTATATTCATTAACTATTCTCATGAATTCATCTCCCATTAAAGTTTCCTTTTCTAGGAGTACTTCTGCTATTTTTTCTAGAAGTTCTTTATTTTCAAGAAGAAGTTTCTTAGCCCTTTCATGGCTTTCCTTTATTATTTTTAAAGTTTCCTCATCTATAAGAGTTGAGGTTTCTTGGCTACAATTTTGAACAGGCTTTCCATCTAAATATCTATTGCTTGGAGACTCTAATCCCATCATGTCGAATTTTTCACTCATACCATATATAGTTATCATATTTCTTGCTGCTTGAGTAGCTTTTTCTATATCATTAGATGCCCCTGTTGACACCATATTAAACTGAATTTCCTCTGCGGATCTACCTGCTAAAAGCACCGTTATTTCATCATACATTTCTTCTTTTGAAACTAAATATTTTTCTTCCTCTGGAAGCTGCATAGTATATCCTAAAGCTCCCATAGTTCTTGGAACTATGGTTATCTTGTGCACTGGATCTGCATTTTTTAAAAGTGCCGCCACTAATGCATGACCAACCTCATGGAAAGCCACCGCTTTCTTTTCTTTATCCGACAAGATTCTATCTTTCTTTTCTTTTCCAGCTATTATTATTTCCACAGCCTCTTGTAAATCTTCCTGAATAACTTCTTCTCTTCCATTTTTCACCGCTAAAAGAGCTGCCTCATTAACCATATTAGCAAGGTCTGCTCCTACAGCTCCTGGAGTAGATTTAGCTATTTCATTTAAATCTACTTCTGTAGATATTTTTACATCCTTAGTATGAACTTTTAAAATAGCTTCTCTTCCTCTTAAGTCTGGTCTATCCACAATAACTCTTCTGTCAAATCTTCCTGGTCTTAAAAGAGCTTTGTCAAGTATCTCAGGTCTATTGGTAGCCCCTAATATTACAACTCCTTTAGATGAATCAAAACCATCCATTTCAGTTAATAGCTGATTTAATGTTTGTTCTCTCTCGTCATTAGTAGACATGGAATTATCTCTACTTTTTCCTATAGCATCTATCTCATCTATAAAAATTATACATGGAGCTTTTTCTTCTGCTTGCTTGAATAAATCTCTAACTCTAGCAGCCCCCATACCAACAAACATTTCTACAAATTCTGAGCCAGACATAGAAAAGAAAGGAACCTTAGCTTCACCAGCCACTGCCTTAGCAAGCAAAGTCTTTCCTGTACCTGGAGGCCCTACTAATAAAGCTCCCTTAGGAAGTTTGGCACCTATTTTTGTATACTTTTCAGTGTTGTGAAGAAAATCCACTATTTCTATAAGGGATTCCTTAGCCTCATCTTCTCCTGCTACATCTGAAAAATTAACTCCTGTTTCATCTTCTCCATATATTTTAGCATTATTCTTACCAAAGGACATAACACCATTGCCCATTTTTTTGTCCAGTTTTCCAAAAAGCATTTTTCCCATTATAAATACAAAGAGCAATGGGCCAACCCACCACAATAAAAAATCTATTACAAAGCTATTATTTTGAATTGGACTTAAATATGTCACTTTATTTTTTTCAATGGTATCTAAAAATTTATTTTCTAAAGAAGAATTAGTTATTCTTCCAGTATAAAGCACTTCCTTATTTATACCACTATCCTTTTTAGGAACAACCATTATCCTATCTGACTTAATTCTTACACTTTGGATTTTATTTTCATTGGCTAACTTTAATAGTTTATCGTAGCCTACCTCCTGAACTCTTAAAGACTCCAAGAAATAATTTCCGATAGTTATAAGCAATATAGCTGCAATTATATATCCAATTATATATTTCTTCTTTTTATCTATCATATTTGCCTCCTCACACTTTCCCTAAAAAACGGTCTAAAACTATTCTACCTTTTACCCATAGTATTTTCAACTAATATTATGTATTATATATTTAGTTTTTTTTAATATTTTTTAAACAAACTTTATATATAAATAAAATAAGAGTCTATTCATAATGAATAGACCCTTTAATTATTTTAGTATTATTTTGCTAATTCATATATAGCATGACCATATATCTTAGCGTTTAAAATTAAATCTTCTATTTCTATATATTCATTTGGTTGGTGATCAAGATCTGGCTTTCCAGGGAATATTGGTCCAAATGCAACTATATTAGGCATTTCCTTTGCATAAGTACCGCCACCTATTGATATAAGCTTAGCTTCCTCACCAGTTTGTTCAGCATAAACCTTTTGTAATGATTTTACTAAAGAATGATTTGGATCAAAGTAAAGTGGTTCTTGATGCTTAAAGTTTTCAACTTTAATTCCAGTGCCTTCTATTTTAGCATTAAATGGCTTCATCATGTCATCTAATTTATTAGTAACTGGATATCTTAAGTTTAAAGTCATAACAGCTTTATCTTCTGTTATATCTACAACTCCCACATTAAATGAAAGTTTTCCTGAAGCTTCATCTTCAAGACACACTCCAAAAGATTCTCCATGAGTTTCCATACCAACATTTTGGTTCATAAATCTTACAAAATCTATTGCATCACATTTTTCAAGTTCTAATGTTGAAAGAAATGCAAATAATTGCATTATAGCATTCTTTCCTAGGTGTGGTAAACTTCCATGAGCTGACATACCTACAGATTTAATCACTACGTTATTTTCATTAACTTCTGTACTCATTTGGTATCCTGTTTTTTTAGCAAATTCCTCTACAGACTTAACTATAGCTTCTGTATCCTTAGCTATAATTTCAGCATTACATTTATCTGGAACCATATTAGCCGCATTTCCACCTTTAATACTCTTTAAAACTATATCACCTTTAGACTTGTTATTTAAGTCTTTAACTATGTTGAATATAGTTATTCCTTTTTCCCCATTAATTATTGGATACTGAGCATCAGGAGTAAATCCTGCTACTGGGGCCTTTTCTCTTTCTAAATAATGCTCTACTTCTTTGCTTCCTGTTTCTTCGTTTGTTCCATAAATTACTCTTACTCTTTTGTTTAATTTTAATCCTGCATCCTTTATAGCTTTTAGTCCATAAAGTGCTGCCATTATAGGTCCTTTGTCATCTAAAGTTCCCCTTGCATATATTTTTCCATCATGTATTTCAGCTGAATATGGAGGATATATCCATCCATCTCCCTCTGGAACCACATCTAAGTGCCCTAGTACAGCTACATAATCTTCACCTTCGCCGTATTCAGCATATCCTACATAATTATCTAAGTTAACTGTTTTAAAACCTAATTTTTCACTTATTTTAAGTGCACATTCTAAAGCCTTTGCTGGGCCTTCTCCAAAGGGCATTCCTTCTTTAGCTTCTCCCTCAACACTTTTAATCTTAAGTAGTTCTTGTGTTGATTCTATTAATTCATCTTTCATCTGGTCAATTCTTTTATTGATTTCCACGGTGTTCCCCCCTATATTTTTATTTTTTAAAGGAAATCCATCCTTTTTTATTTAAATATCTCATATACATTATAAGCCTTTCATAAATAGGATGACAAGTTTCCTTATAATTATCCTTGTTTAAATTTTTATATTCCTTTTGTATTTCTGGAACATTTAATAATATATTACCTATATCATATATATTATTCTTTCCATCCATAGATTCCCATACAGCAGTTCCTAATTTATCAAGCTTAATATCACTAACTGCCGGCTTTTTAACAAGCCATCTTAAAAATTTCTCAATAGCCTTTTCATGATAAAATATTAAATATACATTTCCATTTCTTTTTTCCCAGTATTTATGTTTTTTTATTGGAATGTATAGCAAAAAATTATCATCAAAATTTTTATCTTCTTTAATATTATTATTTTTATTAACCATATATTCCCTCTCTTGTGATTATAAATTTAAAGAGCATATGGACCATACATATTATGCATTATAGTCCATAGCTCTTTTATCTAGATTTTAATATTATTTAGCAACTTCCTCTACTTTAGATGAGAATCTGTATATCCACAATCCTAGTATTAAGAATGTAACTAATGCTGTCCATGAACTTCCTGCCAGAGCAGGTATAAGTTTTGGCCCTATCATAATTTTAGCTGCTACAGTGTCTCCACCTATTTTTATAGCTGTTAATATAGCTACAACTATACCCATAAGGGCATCTCCTGCCACAAGTCCTGAGGAAAGAAGTATTCCTCTTTCTGTTTGTAATTTTTTCTGCGCCTCGTTGTTTTGGAATTTTTTATCTACAAGTGTTCTTATTATTCCACCAAATAATACTGCTGCACTTAAGTGTATTGGAAGGTATAGGCCTAGTGCTACTGGAAGTATTGGAAGTCCTGCTAATGCACAGAATATTCCTATTATAGCTCCAACAAATACTAGAGCCCATGGAAGTTGTGCTGTCATAACTCCCTTAACAACCATTGACATAAGCATAGCCTGTGGTGCTGGTATTGCTTTTGTTCCCATGCCATAAGTAGCATTTAACATTAAAAGCACTCCACCTGCTGCCACTGATGCTACAACAAGACCTATATACATACCCCATTCAACTTTCTTTGGAGTTCCACCTATTATATAAGTTGTTTTTAAACTTTGCGCTGCTCCACCTGCAACCGCTATTCCTATACAAACTATAGCTCCTGCAGTAATAGCCACAAGCATTCCTGCATTTCCAGTATATCCAGTAGCCTTTAATACAGCTGTTACAAATAATAACGTGGCGATAGTCATACCTGATACTGGATTATTTGAAACCCCTATTATACCAGCCATTCTAGCTGATACTACTGCAAAGAAGAATGAGAATAACACTACAAGTATTGAACCAATAGCTCCTAATCTTAATCCTGGTAACAACCAGCATAATAAGAATACTAACACCGCTCCACCTAGTACCCAAGACATTGGTGTATCTATATCAGTTCTCTTAAGATTTGCATTTCCTTCCTTTGAGCCACCTACTCCTGCCATTGCGGTTTTAAAAGATCTTATTATAGTAGGCAAAGATCTTCCAAGGCTTATAAATCCACCTGCTGCAACAGCACCAGCTCCTATATATCTAATATATTTGCTCCATATTGCCCAAGCATCCATATTGGCAATTAATTCTGTTGATGGAAATAATGGTACTGCTAGCCCTGCTCCTACGTATTTTATTAAAGGTATAAGTCCTAACCAAGCCACTAAAGCTCCACCAAACATATATAAAGCTACTTCTATACCAACAATATATCCAACACCAGCTATTGATGCCATAGCATTAAACCCAAATATTGTGTTTTGCATAGGTGCTATAGTCCATTCTGGTGCTTCTTTCCATAAAGCTAACCCACTGGAGAAAAATTTATATATTCCTCCACCTAGTAACCCTGTCATAACTGTCTTAAATCCTGATCCGCCTTCCATTCCTGTAACAAGAACTTCTGATGCAGCCATTCCTTCTGGGAATACCAACTCGCCGTGTTGCTCCACTATTAAGTATTTTCTAAAAGGAACTACAAATAGTATGCCTAAAAGTCCTCCTAAAGATGTACATATAACTATAGTTGTAAGGCTTAGTTTCATTCCCCACATTATAATTGCTGGAAGTGTAAATATAATACCGCCTGCTATAGATTCTCCCATAGATGCTATGGACTGTATCATATTTGCTTCTAAAATATTGTTTCTTTTAAAAATTATTTTCAGCATCCCTGCACCTAAAATGGATGCTGGAATTCCTGCTGCTATTGTAAGTCCAACCTGTAAGCCTAGGTAAACATTTGCTGCTGCAAAAATTATTGCAAATATACACCCTATTGCTATAGACACTAAAGTCGTCTCTGGCATCGCTTCACTAGTAGGTACAAAAGGAATATAATCTTCTCCTTTTATTCCACCATAAGCAGTATGAGAAAGTTTCCTCTTTTGTTCCATTTTTTTACCCTCCTTATTAACCAAATTATATATTCAACACTTTTAGAACTAATTATAATTTTAAAATATTCTTAAAATTTATAGTTCTTAAGCTATCTAATAATAACATAAAATTTTAAAAAAATTAAACTCGAAATAGGTCGATTTTATTAGAAATTAGCAATCCTTTAACTTGTTTCGTCATTTTTTTTGTTTTTTTCTTTGATTTTAAAACATTTTTCTTTTTTTGTCTTTTTATTATTAATTATTTTTGTATATAATTTATTATAATTAAAATTTTTAAAAAATAAAAAATTTTAGAATAATATTTACTCTTTGCTTAAAGATATAGCAACTCAAAAGCAGTTGGTTGAATATACAGACTATTGCATAATTTTTTGACATTTCTAAAAATTAATAGTAAAATATAATGGAAGTTATTCATATTTTGTAAGAGTTTTGTAAAATTCTCTTTCAAATTTTTAAATAAGGGGCTCCCC
>NZ_CABDWS010000030.1 GCF_901447495.1 Haloimpatiens lingqiaonensis | reverse complement strand
GCATTGCCTACATTAATTTTTACTTCTTTTAATGTAGATTTATTTTCTTTAGTATTATCAACTTTACTATTCAAAGAAATAGCCTGAAAAACAGGTTCTTTACTTTCAATTGCCTTTTCTACTCTTTTTTTATGGTAATAAAATTGACTCTTATTAAGGTTATTCTCAGCACAGAAATCTTTCACTGTTATTGTATCTTTAACAGAGTTAAATTTATTTAAATATTCCTCCCAAGCATCATTATCTAATTTTTTATACATAAGTAAACCTCCCATTGATAATCTTTTACTTAAGTTTATCAATGAGAGGGTATGTTTTCTAGATACTTAATTTTTGACGCTTACATCGTTTCAAATGAATGCTATCGCTTATTTCACTTCTCTCTTTGTAAACACTGAATGAATAACATCACCATAAATTCAATCTCTTTTTTCAAAAAAGGACCTCCTTTCATTTGCCTGCATTCATATTACAAAATGCAAATAAATAACAAGGGGGTCTTTTCTAAATACTTTCTAAACTAATTTCCTTATGAGCTAAATTTTATATTAACAAAGTTAGAGTTCCAGCTACAATGAGAACTAATCCTATTCCTGACTTCATAGAGAGTTTTTCTTTGAAAACAAGATATGAAAATGCAATTGTGACAAGAATGCTAAGCTTATCAATTGGTACAACGACACTGGCAGGTCCCGTTTGAAGTGCCCTGTAATAACATAGCCATGATCCGCCTGTGGCAAACCCTGAAAATACAAGAAACAGCCAGCTCTTTTTATCAATATCCTTCACTGTATTCTGCTTCCCTGTTACAAATACAACAATCCACGCCATTACTAATACAACCACCGTACGAATTGCTGTTCCAAGATTAGAATTAATATCCTGAATTCCAATCTTTCCAAGAATTGAAGTAAGACTTGCAAAAATAGCGGAACCAAACGCATAAATCAGCCATTTTTTATCTTCTTTTTTATTTTCTGTCTCTTTCTTCTGGATCATTAGATACGTTCCAATACCAATGAGAACCATCGCAAGAAATTTCAGCCAGGTAATTTCTTCTCTTAGGAAGATAAATGCCAATAACATGGTAAGAATGGTACTGGACTTATCAATTGGCGTAACTTTGTTCACATTTCCAATCTGCAATGCTTTAAAATAACACAACCAGGAGGCTCCTGTAGAAAGTCCCGATAAAATCAAAATTACCATAACTTTTGTCGAAATACTTCCGATTCCACTTTGCGCTCCTACCACAAATACCATAATCCATGAAAACACCAGCACAACAATTGTTCTTAAAGCTGTCGCAACATTAGAATCTGTATTTTTGATTCCACATTTTGCTAATATTGCTGTCAATCCTGCAAATAGAGCTGATCCAAATGCAAATACTACCCACATTAGCTTATCCTTCTTTCCTACTTTTGTATCTATTATACAAGATAATCTATGGACATGACGATTTCTTTTTTATTGTTCCATTAGAACTGTAAGCTGTGAAGCATTTGCCACACTCATGTTAGAAATAATAGCAGCCCTGTTATCAGGTGTCATGTTCGTTAGAATTTTCACTACAAGATCACTCTGGTCAGTCATCATATTATCAAAAACCTTAGCAGCTGTTTTGGGTTTCATTTTAGAATAAGTATCCACATAATCTGCCAGCGCAGCTTCGTCGGCCGCCTGTTGATCTGCTAATGCCTGTTCCGCTGCCGCTTCTTCTTCGGCTGCTTGCTCTTCTGCCAATGCTTCTTCCGCCTGAGCATCTGCCGCTGCCTGCTGATCTGCAATTGCCTGCTCTTCTGCTGCTGCATCTGCCTCCGCTTGTGCATTTGCCTGCTCCGATGCCACTTGAGCTGCTGCAGCATCCGCTGCTGCTTGCTCATCCGCCGCTATTTCCGCTGTTGTCTTGCTCTGATATTCTGATGGCAAAATACTTCTTACAATTGCAACACTTCCAATTACTGGTGCCAATACATCAGAAGCAAAATTTCCAACATTCAATTTTACTAAACCTATAAATGCACCTCCAAAAACAGCTAATATACCTAAGAACGCTAGGAAACAGACAATCTTTCCACCAGTAGTTTTCCCCTGTAATTCATCCAATTCTTCCTGTGCTTTCTTTTTTTCCTGTTTTAATGCCGCTATTTGTTCCTTTGTCGGCTGTTTTTCGCCTGTGTTTTTAACATCCTGTTTCTGTGACATTTTTTCTTTTCTCACATAAAGACCTTCTAACCCTCACATAGACGGAATCGATGTATTAACTTCTCATCTTTCTTCCACACCCATTGCAATATTCATCATGAATTGATATTCTGCTTCCGCAGTCTGGACATTTTATGTAGATTGCAGATCCACAAATGGAACAATAATTTGCATTTCTTGGCTGTAACATTCCACATTCTCGGCATACCAGATGCATTTTAATATAAATCCATAAAACAGCTACTCCGAAAAGATTGGTTACAAGTGCAAGTATTCCAAATATCCAGGCATTTGCTCCTACTTCCCATGATTTTGATACTACATAAGCTGTTGTATAAAGCCAGTAGATACATAAAATGATCCAGAACCCTGCCATAACACATCCAACAAATACATAATCACTCGTTGTAAGTGTAACGATATTATTCCACTCAAACTCATGCTCTTTTTCATGTCTGTTTTCTTCTCTGTCACGTTCTTTCTCACTTGTATTTTGATATATTTCCTCATTCGTTTTTTCTGCAGCCTCAATTTGCTGTTTCATTTCTGGTATTCTGCTTCCAAACTTTGCTGCTGTTCCAATTCCAGCAATAATACAAAATACCACTGCACACAAAATCAAATTACAAAAACCTTTTTTGGGATTCATTCTTTTTACTTTTTCTTTCATCTTATTCATTGAATGCTACCTCCTTTTTCTTTCCCATGAACTGTAAGCCTGCAACAATTGCAATTCCAATAATAAATGCAATAAAACTAAAATTATGAAATGATAGTGCATCCTTTGGTACATCCAGTGTTGTTGGTCCCATCATGATTGCATATAATGAACCAATCATTAGCCCAAGAATCATGTACATTGTTTTGGAACGAAACCGATCCAGACAGATTTTAATCCCCTTAACAACACTAAGCGCTCCTGCAATCACACCAAGTCCAAAGATACATAATCCTGGAAAAACAGACAGATTCAAATGGAGAAACTCTTTGATTCCGGTAATGACTGGCATATATAATCCAAAAATCAACAGCAATGTGGAACCAGATATTCCTGGTAAAAACATAGCTGAAATTGCAATCATTCCTGCAATAAAAATATAGATAGCTAATGGAATACTTAAGGAATCAAGCTGTATTCCTGTCATGAAACTGCTTTGATTAAGCATTGTAATCAGACACACAACCGCCGCTCCGATAACTGCGGCTACAACATTTCCGTAATGACCAATAAATGATTCTTTTTCCTGTTTCAACACAAGCGGAATTGAAGCTATAATAAATCCCATAAAAAGAGAACTTACAAAATAAATTTGAGACTCAAATGCTGAGGAAAGTACAAGCACTGCCGCTATCATTCCAAATACCCATCCAACTCCCAATTTTATCAAAAACAGGAAAGCTTGCTTTCTCTTATCTCCTTTTTCATAAATCAAATCATTAATGCTGCCGATAAACTTATCATAAAATCCAAGGATAAAAGCGATTGTTCCGCCCGACACCCCTGGAACACTATCTGCCATTGCCATACAGACACCGTTTATAAATTGTCTTATCATTTTATCTCTGACCTCCATTTTTGAATAACTATATCTGTGAAACCTAAACTCGCAGATAAAAACTTCTAAATATTTTCTAAACAGTTTTTATAGATATCTCCTAATCTCATTCCAACCTTTTCAATACTGCGCTCTTCTACTACTTGATATCCTGCTTCTGTTAGATCCATGCATTCCTGTTCTACTATTTTCTTTGTCTTACTTTCAAAATCATCTATGTTATCTGCCTTATAGACATCCCTGTTTTCTTGTAGCCAGTCATCATATACAGGTATCTTCCTTAATAGAACTGGGATTTTCATTGCCAGTGCTTCCAGTACCACAATTCCCTCTGTTTCTTCCTTCGATGGAAATAGAAATAAATCACAGCTTCCATACGCATCTCGAAGTGCTCTGGGTTTTGCATATCCTGCAAATCTTAAATTAGGTAACTTCGTTCTAACAGCTCTTCTTGTTTTCATGGGTACTGTATTCAAATTGGATTCTCCAAACCAGATAAATTGATATTCTGGCATCCTTCTTGCCAGTTCCACAAAATCAGACACACCTTTTCGATCAATGGTCAGCCCCACAGACATAATGACTTTTTGTTCTGCACTGTACCCATATTTTTTCCGAAATGACATAGGATCAATGTTTTTTTTGTCATAGAATACAAGATCCACACCATTTGATACTGCCTCAATCTGCTTGTTAATTCCGTATGACAATAACAACCTTTTCGAATACTCAGTAGGCGTTACAATCATTGTCCCAGTGTTGTAGCAGTGCTTGATCCATTTACCAAATATAGGTGCAAACAAGTTTGAACCTATATATGAATTACGGAAATCTTCTCTGGTAGAATGTGCATGATAGATGACTGGAATTCCTTTCTTTTTTGCTTTCATTGCCAGCCATAGTGATTTTGGAAACACGGTATTGATATGTACAATTTCTGCATCTTCCAAGCCTTTTGCCAGACCGATTTTATTTTGCTTGGCTGCAAACTGCTGATGATAAATAGCCCTACCAACACCGCTCTTTTCAATCATTTTTTGCATTCCTGAATATAAGTAAACCTTCAATATTTTTCCCTCCTTATGCTATAAGTGCCAACATACTCTGAAATAACTGATTCAGTCCCATACTGTATAGCAAAATGGCAAGTGGTTTGCCTAGTAATATGATTAGTGTAAAACGCTTCAATGGAATTTTACTGATTCCTGCCAAATAGCACAGAAAATCATCCGGTGCTACTGGCAAAAATATAAGAATTGCAAATATTTTTTCAAACCGATTCTCTTTTACCAGATATTTACTATATTTCTCAAAAAATTTGCTTCCTGTAATCTGAAGCACAAACTCCTGCCCAAAATGTCTTGCAATCAAAAATGCCCATATAGAGCCAATGCATATTCCTATATAATTTAAAAGAAAACCTTTTACTGCTCCCCAAAAAATTACTCCGTACACGCAGCCAATCGCTCCTGGTAATATAGGAATCACTACCTGCACTGCCTGAATCAATACAAATAAGAGCGGGGCAAAAATTCCACAGGATAATAAAAACGCTTCCATTTTTGTCTGATCTGTAAATATTCCTTGCTGATATCCAATAACGGTACCTAAGATAACCACAAGTGTACAAACCAGTAATATGACCTTTTTGTATTTATCCTGCAACTGAATGAATCTGTTCATACAATTCATCCCCTTTCCTCTGCATCTGCGCCTGCTTTGTTAATCTAAAATAAATCTGCTCTATATTTTTTCCAAAAGTTTTAGAAGACAGTTTATTTACACTTTCCATTGCATCAAACGACATTTTTCTACATTGTTCATTTTGAAATAGTATTTGATAACAATTTATAAATTCTGTTTCATCTCTATAAAAATAACCATTTGTTCCAGACTGTAAAAAACTACTTAGGCATTCATCCTCTCTTACTAAAAGCGGTTTTCCACATGCAAGTGCTTCTGCATAGGTAAGGCCTTGCGTTTCACTCGTCGATGCACAGGTAAAAACATCGCCTACTGCATAATAATTTTGTATTTCTTTCCAGTCCACTTCTCCTGTAAAATAAACATAAGCTTCCAGATTTTTATCTCTTACCTGTTCTTCCAGATGCTCTCTTTCTGGTCCATCTCCTACAATCAATAATCTTACCAACCCATCTGTTTTTATGACTTTGCTCATAAATTCAATAATTTCATTCAAGCTTTTTTCTTTAGACAACCGTCCAATACTAACTAATACATGATGGTTCGTTTCTATGTTGTACTGTGCTTTTATTTGCTGTACTTTTTCAAGGTCTACAAGACTAAACTTGGAAAGCTGAATACCTGTTGGCTGCACTTGTATTTGCTTTTTCACTCCATAGGTAATCAACAGCTTTTTTACTTTATCTGTAGGAACAATTACCTCATCTGCATGATCGCAGCAAACTCGGCTTATGGTTCGTACCATTCCCTTTAACTTTTCGTTTCCAGGGATTTTTAAATAATGCGTGTAGTCTTCATAAATTGTGTGATAAGTATGAATCAGCGGAATATGCAGTTTTTTTGCAGCTTTTCTTCCAATATGTCCTACTGTAAATTCTGTCTGTGTATGAATTACATGCAGCTTTAAATCTCCAATTAACTGAAACCAATGTCGAAAACCTGCATAACTCATTCTTCTTTCTTTTAGCAGTGGACATGCAACGCTTTTCATCCGATATACGTGACTTTCTTTTTCCTTTACAATTGGATTACTGACTGTAAAAACAAAGACCTCATGTCCTCTATCTTCCAGTTCTTTTTTCAGCTGATAAACAGAGTTTGCAACTCCGTTGATTTCTGGATAATATGTATCTGTAAAAAGACCAATTCTCATAAAAATACCTCCTGCCTGCTTACGATAGTGTAAAGTTTTTTACACTACTTATTAATTTTTACCTTTATATATCAAGGGTTACAGAGTTTTTTAAATAAAAAAACAATGACCCCCTTTTTATGCTATAATTGAATCGCTAAAACCAAAAATAACATGAAAGGATGTCATTGCTATGGATTCAATTATAACTTATTTAATTTCATATAATCAATATCTTTTAAAAATAATTTATCAATTACTTATGTTTATTTGTAAATACATTCCTCTTAAGCAGTGGGCTTTTGAGGATTCACATAGTCCCGAATATCAAAAGTTTAAAGTGGATAAGCTACCTAAAATTGTTCGTTTTGAAAAGGTAGACTATCAACTTCTTTTAGCTTACTATAAACATAAATATAATAAGCTAACCAAACCTGTTCAGAGACGTAATGGGAAGTCCATCCCTGAAAATATCCTATGCCCTAAATGCGGTGCCCCTCACCAGTATATCTATGATAATAATGGCTCTAGAGGTCAATACCAGTGCAAGGTTTGTGGTCAAAACTTTAATGAAAGTAACCACACTACTAAACCTATAGTATTTAGTTGCCCTTATTGCGGACAAACTCTTTCTCCAAAGAAAGATCGTAAGCATTTTAGAATACATAAATGTGTTAATCCTAAGTGTTCCTACTACCGCAAGAACTTAGACAAACTGCCTAAAGACTTAAGTAGTGATGATAAGCACAAGTACAAGCTCCACTACATCTATCGTGAGTTCACCATAGATTTCTTTAAAATGGATTTACATGAACTTCCTTCTAGAGCAATTAACTTTAAGTATAAGAAGTTCAATGCCCACATTATGGGGCTTTGCCTTACTTATCACGTTAATCTTAAGCTATCTACTAGGCAGACAGCACATGCCTTGGAAGAAGTACACGGCATAAAGATTTCACATACAATGGTTGCTAATTATGCTATGACTGCTGCCGCAGTTATAAAGCCTTTTGTTGACACCTTTGACTACAAACCATCTAATATTCTTTCAGCTGATGAAACCTATATCAAGGTAAAAGGTATAAAGCATTACGTTTGGATTATCATGGATGCCTGTAAGAAGTCTATCTTAGGCTACCAAGTATCTGATACTCGTGCTGTAGGTCCATGTATCCTCGCTATGCGTATGGCTTTTGAGAAGTTTAAAAACTTCCCTAATAAAGCCTTAAAATTCATTGCAGACGGCTATAGTGCCTATCCTCTTGCAAGTCAGCAGTGTAAACTCATTAATGGATGGGACTTTGACGTTACTCAAGTTATCGGACTCACCAATGATGATGCTGTATCCACCGAATTTCGTTGGGTAAAGCAAGTAGTAGAACGGCTTAACCGCACCTTCAAGTCTTCTTATCGCGTTACCTGCGGTTATGGAAGTGAAAATGGTGCACTTTATGGCGTTTCCCTTTGGGTTGCCTATTATAACTTTCTACGTCCTCATCCTTATAACTACTGGAAGCCACTAAACGAGATAGACATTTTAACTAATGCGGGCAATATGCCTGCTAAGTGGCAATTACTTATTTACCTTGGTCAACAAACAATATTAAAGATGCAAGCTGAAAATTCTGCTTAATTTAGTTGTAAAGTAAATATGGGATATTTATTAGCCACTACGTGAATAACTCCATGTAGAGATTACTAATATCAAAAATTTTCCTTCACTCAAAAGGATTTTTTGTCATGCCTAAAATTCGTTATTTCATCTTCAAATCACAAAGTATTTTATTATTCTGCGCCCTTCGGGCAAAACATTTTTAAGCTTAACTTTTTCATATTTCACTTTACACTATCCTGCTTACTGTACTCACTATACGAAATACAGCTAAACAACCAGAAGGTATTTTCTAAACACTTTCTAAACAATATTCATTTCTTACTCTTCATACTCGGCATTATCATCAGCCTCTGTATAAATTATCCCTGAATTTGCATCTACTTTAACTTCCATTTCTGTTCCTGCATTATCCAAATAAGTTAATTCGTATACAACTGTTCCATTCTCGCTTTCCAGTCCTTTGGCGGTCACTGTAGCATCCACAGATAAGCTGTTTTCTTTTTTTACAATTGTAATTGCATCTTCTTCCGTAATGGTTGCCTGGGCTGCCAGTGCTGCATTTTCTTCTGCCTCTTTTGCACTATCTTTTTCTTCAGGCTCATTTGAATCGTTTTCGTTATCTTCCTGCTCCAATTCTGTCTGATCCAAATCTGTATCTTCTTTCGTTGTATCTGCAATTGCCTCCGTTGACGTCGGTGTCTGTGCACTTGATGCAAAGGCAACTGTAGGGAAAGTAAGCATTGCTCCTAACATACATGTTCCAAAAACTCTTACTGCTTTTTTCAATTTGTTATTCTCCATTTCGTATGACTCCTTTCATTTTTTAACAGCTTTATTTCCAATTGCTAATTGCCTTGCCCTCCTTTCTTGGAATAAATTCATCATATCGTTCTCTTCTAAGAAATCCCAAACAAAACTATAAACAATTCATAAAACAAATCGTAAAAAATTAATTACGCAATTTGTTCATTCCAGCAATCTGCATATTCTTCGGAAAAGTATCCGAATACAAGCGTTACCGCATTCAAAATATAATAGCAATCGGCAACATACGTCTGTTGTTCCTCCAAGTATCTTCCATGTATTAGATCTATCTGTTCCATTAGATTTTCTTCTGGAAAAGCCTGTCCCCAACAAAAAGAATCTCTGTTTAACATGGTTTTCATATAAAAATGAAGTTCTTTTTCATAGGCACAATGCTCTGATAGACTTCCGTTAAATGCCTTATTATGCGGAAATGTAAATGCATCTGCTACATAATGTATTAGTTTTCCCAAGAGATAACAACGCTTCACTTCACTCATACTTTGAGTATCTAATTTGCGAATCAGTTTCTCGATACAAGTGTGCGCATTTTCAAAATTATGTCCACGAAGCTTCTGTAGCTTCATGCTTCCACGTAAATAGGTGATGGGGTTATAATCTGGCTCTATGCTACCTAAAATAAGTGCATGAATCAGATTCTTTTTTATTGGATATTCAAATTGCTCCATTAAGTAACGACTAAGTTCCTCATGATCTTTCGTTTTCATTATGTAACCTTCTTTCATCAAACATCTATCATCTTACCCTTTTCTTTTTATCTGTCATAATGTATGACATTCCTAAAATAAGGGAACAAACAATCAAAGTATATTGAACAATCACGGTATGCCCTGCAAAATCCATAAAAGGGTTATACCAGTCTAAAATATGCACAACAATAAGTGCTAAACTACAAATAATACATATATGTACAAACAAACCTTTTATCAATCGAATTAGCTTCATATCCTTAGCCTCCTATCTCACTTATGTTTTACTGAAAACTTGATATCTGATCCATAATAAAAATTCCATCCGGAATCTCATGCTCTGCTTTATAAGGATGACTCACCACCTGATCCTGCATCGTCATAAAAGAACAATGCCCACCATCAAGATTGTATGCCAGCTTACATCCAAGCTGTTCAAATATGGCTGCTTCCTCTTCCAAAAACATTCCTCTGGAATAATCCACTTCTCTTCCATCCACTACTAATAAACAATAATGTCCAGGTTCATAATAACCAATTGCAGTTCTAGGATGAGACTGTCTAATATAGTCCCAAGTCATAAAATCAGTTTTTGCTTTTCCATTATCATCAAGTAGACTTGGTCCAAATATCCAGCTTTGATAGGCTCCATTATCGATCAAAACCTTTGCATCCAGTTCCTCTGGTGAATAAATCTGCATTGTTCCATCCCAATTAAGTACGCAAGTTTCCATGTCTGTTTTTTGACTTCTATAAATCACACCATTTCGAATAATCGTACCATTATCCTGATGACGGTTATTATTATAAGAATCTCCATTTACTGCCAATATAGAGCCTAATCGCATTGACATATCACTTAATTTTTCACTGTACCCATTTCCATACATATCCTTTGCAAATGCTGTCTGTAAACAGGTAATATCTCCAACATAAATATCTGCAATCGTATAGGCTACTTTCGTTCCATACTTCTTATGCTTTCCATTTTCAGAATAATCAAGTACACCACTATCATAACTACCTTTTGTAATCTGAATGGATAAATTCGGGCTAGAATAGGACGAATCCGTAGATTCCACCGATGCTGTAAAATGTTCTGCAAATTTGGTATGCCAATCTGTAGAATCTTTAATTACTGCAGTTGTCTGTAAACCGGTATCTGTCATGTGTGGTTGCTGAACCATTACGGATTCTTCTATTGATTCTTCTGACGACGATTCTGTTTCCTGTGCTGCATTTGTATCCTTGGTGCTCTGACTACTCTGAATAGATGAAGTAGCTGCCTTGATTCCTTTCTGTGGCATTAGATAATTTCCAACATAAACACCAAGCAACAACAAAGCTGTCATACTAATATCCGCAAACAGTATTAGTACTTTTTTTATTATTGACTTCATTCTTTTATCATGCCCCTCCCTGATACCTTATGCCGAAATATAATCTTTTTCTGCACGAAGAAGCTAATTACGAATAATGAGATCTCTGTTAATACTTTTGCCATATACACTGGTATCTGGAATATCCCTGCATATATCTGCAGAAAAATACTATTCATGACAAGAATACAAATCGCCAGGGTCAGATACTGCAATGCAGTCTGTGTTTTGGTGCCTGTTTGGAACACAAACCTACAATTCATAAAATAGTTATATCCTCCACTTATCATACGAGCCAGAATGTTTGCAAAAAGTATTCCAACCCCGCCTGCTGGAAAAAGAACCGTCAATATGCAAAATAGGACATAATCTAAAATAAAACTTGAAAAGGAAGATAAAGAGAACTTTAAGATATCTCTGTAAATTCGATAGGAATCTCTGATTGCATGAAAATGGCTACAGCTGTTCTCTTTGTCATGGTAAATTGTTTTGATAGGGACTTCGATAATTGGTACCTCTGTCTTTGCACAATAAAAAAGTACATTTGTTTCGTACTCATATCTTGTACCTTCCACTTGTAATAATTTATCAATCAGCTTGTATGAAAATGCCCGAAGTCCTGTTTGCGTATCTGATACTTTTACTCCACTTAAAGAATGAAATACAAATCGGGTTATTGCATTTCCAAGTCTGGATTTCAGTGGCATATCTTCACCAATGCTACGAACACCAAGAATCATTGCGTTTTCTCTATTATTTGCTTTCATGACAAGTTTTTCCATATCCTCTGGGAGATGCTGTCCATCTGCATCCATGACTCCAATGACATTGCAATCCCATAGATTCTCTTTGATATATTTTAATGCTGTTTTTATCGCAGCACCTTTTCCTTCATTTTTCTCATGGTGTATTACAATTGCTTTTTCACTTAAACGATGAAATATATCCGACTTTGATATATCACTTCCATCATCAACAACAATGACATGATTACCAAGGTCCCATACTCGATCAACAATGCGCTGTAAATTTTCTTCTGGATCATATGCAGGAATGATTACTGTAGCATTCATCGGAACACATCCTTTCTTTTGACTGATTTACTTTCCTTTACTTTATTCATCATAACGAAAGCATCTATCAAAAGAAAAAATCAATTCTAAACAAAACATAAACAATAAACTATTCCAATCTAAACCGATAACCAATTCCCCATACTGTCTGTATCATAGGATTCTCCTCATCAGGTTCTATCTTTTCACGCAATCGGTTTACATGAACAGTTACTGTTGCGGTATCTCCTACTGCATCCATTCCCCAGATTCGATCGAACAATGTATCCTTTGAAAATGCAATGTTGGGATTTTCTATAAAAAATAGAAGTAATTCAAATTCTTTATTGGTCAACGCAACTTCTTCTTTATTACGAAAGATTCTGCGAGCCTTTGGATAAATCTCCAGATTTCTGATTTCTATCTTCTCCTCTATCTCCTCGTGTTCAAATTCTTTTTTGATTCTTTCATGTATGCTGATATGCGCACGTACTCTTGCTACCAGCTCCGTAGGACTGAATGGTTTCACAATATAATCGTCTGCACCTACTGCCAAACCTCTGATTTTATCTACATCCTCTTTTTTTGCAGTCACCATAATAATAGGAACATTTGATTTTTCTCTGATTTTTCTACAGACACTGGTTCCATCCATTTGCGGCAGCATAAGATCTAACAAAACTGCATCAAATTCTTCTTTTTCTATAAAACCGATTCCATCCATTCCTGTTTCTGCTATTTCTATTTCGAAATTACTAGCCAGTAAAAAGTCACGTTCCAATTCTGCAATCAATCTGTCATCTTCCACAATTAATACTTTCATCCTCGTCCTCCGCTTTTTCAATTTCCATAACAATTTTCAAACCTGTTTTTCCATTTTCTGCATAGATATAACCACCCTGTCCTGTAATAATTTCTTTTACAATAGCAAGACCTAATCCACTTCCCTCTCCAGCTTTACATCTTGCATCATCCACTCTATAAAAGCTGTCAAACAATCTAGGCAAAGCTTCTTCTGGAACCCCACCTGCATCATCTTCATAGATACATATCGTTTTATCTTCCATGTGATCTACCGTAATAAAAACAAGTGATTTTTCCTGGGTTCTGTACTTTATAGTATTTGAAACAAAATTATCAAATACCCTATTCAATTGAAGCCTGTCTAAAAATACCGGATATTCTCCATCTCTAGCATTGATTCGGATATTAATCTTATTTTTTTCCATTTCCAAACTCCGATCACTTCGATAAGAATCAAGAAATGCTCTCAAATCAAACTGTTGTCTGTCATACTGTAACGTATGGTTTTCCAGTTTGTTATACACGGACAGATTATCTACAAGTCTCTCTAAATCATTAGTTCTTATGGACATTGCATGATAGTATCTCTCCTGCATTTCTTTATTATTTGCAATTCCCATGGTTAATCCTTCTAAGTATCCTTTGATAGATGTAAGGGGTGTGCGAAGATCGTGGGAGATACCTGAAATCAATTCTCTTCGATATGCTTCATACTCCAGTCTTTCAAGTGCTGATTGCTTTAAATACGCTCTCATTGCTTCAAAATTTTCACATACTTCTCCTAGCTCATCTTTATTTTTATAACGAATAGGTGTATCCAAATCTCCTTCTGTAATATGCCTTGTTCCTTCCTGCAGCATGAACATTGGCGGTAGAATCAACTTGGCAATAAACCGCGACAATATCATATTCGTAAAAAAGATTACTGCAATAATAATCAACAGAAACAATAATACAAATTTAAAAATATACTGTTTCAAATATGAAATCCCATTTTCACTTTGAATTTCATTTCCACTATTTACTGCAATAATGACACAGATTACATCTCCCTTTTCGAAACTACTTTTTATTACAGATGCGTTATCTTCTCCCACAACCATACTGCGAACATGAGTAATTGCATCTCCAGCGATTTTCTGCATGACAGTCTGATCCTCCCCAGTAAGATTCGAATACTGACAATCCCCATTCATAAATACACTGAAATGATATCCCATGTTCTCCATTTCCTGTCCTAAGTTGTACATCTTACTGGTCTGGGTAAGTTCGTTCTTCTCGTTTTTTAATTCATTCCACTTAATATTGGATTCATCTTCTTCATCCTGATGACCGATTTCTTCTTCCTCCATTTGTTCCCAATTGGTATTCCACAGTTCTTCCTGATATGCATAAATAGAACTCTGAGCTGATACAACTGCATTTTCATCTTTAAACATCGTCTCAAGAGAATAAATGTACTTGGAATCAATTTGATGCCATCCAATCAATCCAATCACACCTGCGGTAAGAATCGGAATTCCAACCATTAATATATTTGATAAAATAATCTTTGTTTTAATCTTCATCCTCTGCTCCGTTTCTTTTTCAATGCTATCGCTATACAGCTATAGTCACTATCTGCCTAATACAAATAGTATAGAAACAAACTCTAAACAGGCACATTCCAATTTCTAAATAAAATCTAAACAATCCCAGAAACATGCTCAGCATGTTTCCGGGATTATCGCGGTGCTCCTCAAGTGCTCATGTAAGCATGGCACTTTCATCGCTACTCGCGTAAATAAAAAGAGCAACTATGTGAGTGATTTCTCATCATAATTGCTCTCTTTGATTACATATTCAATCGGTATCCTGCACCCCAGACAGTTTCGATAATCTGTGGATTTTTCGGATCTTCTTCTATTTTTTCTCTGATACGATTCACATGCACTGTAACAGTTGCACTGTCTCCAACATAATCATATCCCCATATTTTTTCGAACAATGCTTCCTTTGAAAAAACAATATTCGGATTTAGTGCCAGGAACTTTAAAAGTTCAAATTCTCTGTGCGGGAATTTGATTTCTTCCCCATCCTTTATTACTTTCCAACTCTTCGTCATAATCGAAACATTTCCGATGGTAATTGTTCGCTCCGATACAATTCCCTCATCGGCTTCTTGATCATTTGATATATGTATCAATCGCTCATAACGTTTTAAATGTGCCTGTACTCTGGCTACCAATTCCGCTGGATCAAAGGGCTTAACTATGTAATCATCTGCGCCAAGCCCAAGTCCTCTGATTTTATCAATTGTCTCAGTTTTTGCAGTAACCATAAGAATAGGGAAATCAATCTTATCTCGAATATCACGGCATATTTCATATCCACTAACGCCAGGAAGCATTAAATCTAAAATAAGTAAATCATAATTCCCATTTATTACGATATCAGTAACACCATTTCCATCTGCTTTCACATCAACTTCATATCCGCTTACTTCCAGATAATCTCGCTCCAAAAGTGCTATTTCTTCATCATCTTCTACAACTAATATCTTTGCCATCTGCATCACTCCTCTTCTATTTCTGGAAGTATGATTTTAACTACAAATCCATCTTCATTATATGCCTTTATACTACCCTTTTGTTGCTCAACAATATATTTACAAACATATAATCCAAGACCACTTCCATCATTCTTACTATTTCTTGATTCATCACCACGATAGAACTGATCAAACACAAAGGCAAGTTTCTCTTCCGAAAGTCCCGCTCCATTGTCCTGAACTCGAATCACAGCCTGTCCATTTTCATCACTCACATGAATGATAATCTTTAATACATCTGTTTGTGCATATTTCATGCTGTTTTCTATAAGATTATCTAATACACGTTTCATCTGATCCACATCAATGGAAACCCAATGTTTCTTCTCCGATGCGTCTATAACTAACTCATATCCTTTATCTGTACTTTCTAGTTCTTTCTCATCCACATACTTATGAATCCACTGCGTAAATTCAACCTTTTGTACAAAAAATGGCATATTTTCTGTTTCCAGTTTTGAGAAGAAAAACAATTTTTGTAATAAAACTTCCATATCGCACGCCTTCTGATAGGAAATCTGCAAATACTGTTGTTTTTTTTCTGGCGTGTTTGCGATTCCATCCATCATTCCCTTGATAAATCCCTTTACTGATGTAAGAGGTGTACGAAGATCATGAGAAATGCCGGAAATCATTTCCGTTCTTGCTTTCTCATATTTTTCTGTCTTTTCAATTCCTTCCTTTAGATGCAGCTGCATCTCATTAAAGGTATGACAAACCTCACCAAATTCATCATCTACATCATATTGGATACTTTCATTTAGATTACCATCATTAATTCGAAGTGCTGCCTGATTCAACTCATCTACAGGCTTCATGATTCTTCTTATCATAGATCTAGTAAAAAGCTGACAGCATAAAAGTAAACCTGCAATTACAATGATACCTGCAATCGCAAAAACAATGATAAACATCTCAAACATACCACGATCCATCCCCCATAAAGACAACTCTCCAGGATAATAAGTCGCGTACACATAATAATCTTCCCCTTTCATCTTCACAATGCACTTTGCAATCGTAACACTTTCCATGCTATAAAGCTGTACTTTTTCTGATGTAAATTCACTATCTTCTAATTCTTCAATACATTCTTTCTCACTATGTCTCACATTAGAATACTGTTTGTTTTGATTTTGGTCTGAGACATATAATTCAAAATGGTAACCTTCTAATTGTTTGCTTAGCTCTTCCCAGTCACTTGGATTTTTCTGATTTTCCATAAGTAATGTCTGCACATCATATGTCTGTTCAGATAATACTGCATTCTGCTCTATAACATTTATGAACTCATCCTTAAAAAGAAGAACAGAACATCCTCCAATTCCAAATAAAATCAACAAGGAAATCAACACCATTGCTGTATTAGATAAAAATATTCTTTTTCTCATTGTCATATTGAAAACCTCCCAGATTCTAAAATCGGATTCCTTATTCTATCGTTTCTTTCCTTACCCAATTTATGCCAATCCAATATACCAGGACTGCTATCATTGTACCAATTACCGCTCCTCCAATTACATCGGATAGATAATGCACACCTACATACAATCTGGAAAATCCAATCAAAGCTGCAAGTATAATAGCTGTGAAACTATATTTCTTTGGCAAACCAAGAAATAAAATAACAGCTGCAGCAAAGGAACTGCCTGTATGTCCTGATGGGAAGGAAAAGTCTGTCGGTCTTTGTATCAGACAAGTCAATCCTTCTATCACATCACAAGGTCTGGTTCTTGCAATCAAATTTTTTAATATCACATTATCTATTATAACGGACAAGAAAAGTGCACACAATGACATAACACCAATTTTTCTCGTCTTTTTCGGTATAAGTAACCCAAGTGAAAGAACAATCCAAATAGCCCCACTGTTTCCTAAATTTGTAATAAAAATCATAAAAGGGGTTATAATATCACTTCTTAGATTACTCTGTATCCATAATAAAATATTCTCTTCAAATAAAATCATATTTTGAAACATAAAAATATCATCTCCTTCTTTTTACTTATCTTACTTATAAGCAATAAATTTGGAGATGATATTTTCTAAATAAATTCTAAACAGTTTTCCATTCTATATAAGTCTCTTTTTTACATTTTCATTATCTTCTGCAACCTCGTCTGCACGCAGGAGCTATGAATTCTTCCTGTTTTTCATTCGCCTTTTTTCGATATTCATATTCTTTCTGAAAATCATCAAAGACGCTCATCTTATACTTGATACCAGACAGGTTCTCACCATAGCCCATTCGTTTCTGATACGCTTTTAATTCTGCCATCTGATCCTCCGATGGTGGTGGAAGAAGCTTTGTTCTTTCTTCAAATGATAGCTTTCTATATTCAGATGGAGATGGAATTGTCTTAGCTTCCTCTTGTGTGGAACCAGCTCCATCACCATGATTTCCCTGCCATTCTTCATTGAAATCTTCAAAGGCAGCACCATAAAAGATTTCGTCATCTGCTTCTGGTATCTGATGTTCTTCACGAAACTGGTCAAATCCTTCATAGAACGATATATCCTTTTTGCTATCATTCGCTGATTCTTTATCTGTTAATATATCAGCTAAATGAACATTTGCCACTTCTTCAGGTGGTGTTGCTTTCCCTGTTTCTTCCCATTTATCATAATCTTTAATACTGTCATTTGCCTTCTCTATCTCCGCATCTAACCGTTCATATTCCAGTCTTTTCATTTCCTTCTTTTCCATATATTCTGTAATCCCGACAACTGTGAACTTATCTCCCAGCTTCGAGCCTCTGACTGCCTGTAGTCTGCCACCCTTCCCTGGTTTATGTGGAAGCGCATAGCTGATGGTGTTGCCTTTAAGACGGATATTGATCCGATAGACACTCCTTAATTCTTCCACTACATCATCAATAGTCTTCGTGTTACGGCTGTTCATGGCAAGTCTGATATAGGTACGAAGCTCATCCTCGAAGGATAACTTATTGCGTTTTTTCATCTGGTATTCAGGGAATGTCTTACGTACTCTTTCCTTATCTGCCACATAGAAAGTATCTCGGTAAGAGTGTGTCAATCCGCGCTCCCTGCATTGTTCCCCAAAGAACGCACACATTTCTCGTAGTTCCTTTGGTCCTCGTCTGTAAGAACTACCATCCTTTAAATTGCAGTTGCTGACAATAAAGTGAACATGGATATGCTCTGTGTCTGTATGAACCGCAAATAATACTTCATACCCCTTTGACCAGAAGAACTCTCTTGCAAAGTCCTGTGCCATCTGGAATGCATCCTCATAAGTGACTTTATTGTTGTCTTCTGGATGAAAAGAAATAGACATCTTATGTGCTAGGATTTCATTTGGAAGCCATCTGCTGTATTTCTTTTCATGCATCTTTCTTGTGATGAGCTGTGTATTGGTAAAGTTATCCCGATTACACCCCAATGCCATATAAAGGTCATCTCTGGTCTTAATGATACCTTCTTTTCTCTGCTGTTCCATGTTGCCAAGGATATAATCCGTTGCACCTTTTAGCTGTCCTACGGACTTGCAGGGTGCATAGTTTACCTTAACATTTCCATATACCTTTTCCATAAATTTTCCTTTCCGAAGCTGACTTGCTGCTCCACTCTTTCTTGTTATCTGTCGTTACTGCTTCTGATTGCATTTCAACACCTGCTATTGCGTCTACAATCATAGGAGTTTCTCCATAATACTAAGAAGTGCATTCTCAATTCGTTCCAATGCCCGCTTTGCCAGCCACAGGTTCGAATCACTGTAAAGATCTGCATACATATTGGTTGTCCTTGCTATCTGATTGATGTTCACTCCCTGCTTCTTGAGTTCGTGTGCTATCTCTTTCAAAGAATCCCAGATATCTTTTAAGGTGACACCATCTACTCGTTTTCCTGCATTGGTATCTAGAAGATATTGCAGAAAATCCGCATTACTGTCATAACCACTTTCTGCTTTCTGTTTCTCATAATCTCTCTTTAGACGTTCATCTGCTCGAATGTAGATGACTTCGTCTCTGGTTCTGTTTGCCATAGGCTTCCTCCTCTCTGTGTGACATTGTGTTTATAACGCACAAAAGGAAGCACAATATAAGTTTCCTTACATCTGCTTCCTCTTTAAAAGTTGCTATTCCTAGCACTGTTGTCTTGTTGTTACCTTGTGACTTTCCTATAAATTGTTGTGGCTATAGGCATAGCCATTATTTCTTACATCTGCAAATATGATGGCTACACAAATCACTGTAAGTGATACCACTCTTCCAAATCGAATCATTCTGTTGCTACTTTTCCATAATATCTGCTACGCATCTTTCCCATTCTGTAGCCTTATAGCATCCTAATTCATATCTTGTGTATCTCTCTGTAGCCATTTGCAATGGAAAATAAATCCATACAATCCCTGTTTTCGATATTTCCATAGCCATAATCTTGGCATTGCTCTGTCAGCAGGGCACATCATCCCCATTGGTCTGTCCGTGACGATAGAGCCGTCACTCCCATCCCGAAATCATCCTTCCGCTCTACGCTCCAGTCTGATTTCACACAACTCTCCCACAATGTCGTTGTGTCACGACAAGTCCGTTGCGTTGTGGATGATATAGGCAGGTAGTACCGTTGGCTTGCCAACTCGTCAAAAAAATAGAACCACAACGGCGTTGTGGTTCTATTTTCTCTCCTCATTGTCTGCTCCAACGGTGCTACCTGCTCATGGGCTTCGCCCCCGAGACCCCCTGACATAAATCAATCCATCTTTGCATGAGATGGTTTGATTTATGTCTTTCCTGCAATTGTGCCCAAGGAACTGTAGCCGATTGTTTTGGTGGAATCAACTGTGTTGCATCGGCTATGTCGGGGCTGTTCTTACAGGTTGAAATCAAGAAAATCATTCTCTTCTAGCTCCTCTGTGAAATCTGTCCGTGACTGTACTGATGAAATCTCCGTATTTCTTTCTTGCTGACTGGCTTTATTCTCTTTAGCAGAAGCACTTGCATTCATCCCAACATTGATTGGAACAGCTCCACCTTGAAATCCTACAGATAACATAGACTGTTGTTGCATCAGATACATTCCTGCAAGTGCCGGAAGGTTTGCAAACGCTTTCTGTGTCACCTGTTCCACGATTCTGTCTGCAAACGCATCTTCCTTTTCTCTCGTTTCCAAATACGGATCATTCATTTCCTTCTGAAAGCGTTCATAATAGTCATTGATTGCGCTTACCACAAATTCATTCTGTGATTTGAAATTCTCATTCACTTCCTTAGAGTGAAGATTTTCCCATGCTTTTACAGCATCCTCATTTCTATGGCTGAATCTGACATTATAATTCCAGTTTAACTGTGCCATCTAACCACCTACTTTCTGCCCTGCTGATGTCTGAGAATCATATAGCAGTAATACTCAAATCCTTTTGCATTCGCTTTAATATCATGATCAAATGTCACTCTGGCTGGATCATATTCTCCAAATGCCTCCATGATAGTAGCTCCACCGCCCATGACATAAAGTTTCATGAGCTTTTCATTGTATTCATAATCTTTCAGTTTCTGGAAAATCTCCTTCACATATTCTTTAGCTGCTTCCTTCATTAAAGACGCATAAGGCTCTGTCACATCGGTGTCTCCCAACCGAAAGAAATTCTCAATGACATCGCTCATCAGTTCCGTTCCTGTCTCATCACGAACCTTATTTCGAATACGAATCATGCACTGATTGATTCCAAGCTTTTCCGTCCACGATTTACTCTCCATTGCTCTTCCATTGTTTAACATCATCAGATTCAGTGTGCCATTTCCAATATCTACAAGCAGGTTCATTCCCTGAAAGAATTTCAGATTCTCAGCTACCGCCGCATAGCACTGTGGCATAACTGTACATCCTGCAATCTCTAGTTCATAGATTCGCTTCTTATATTCAATAGTTACATGGGTGTTTTTTAACATATAGCATCTGAATTCTTCCCTCTGTGCCTGCACCCATTTTAACGGAAGTCCTACTGCCAGATGAATCTTTGCAAAGTTTCTGGTATCTGCCATGCCCCTTGCCTCTAGCTCCTTCACAACCGCTGCCATTGTAAGGATATAGTTATCCTCATCTGTGACCTTATCTGCTACAAATCCTTTGTGACCTTCCCCGATAATATAGAATTTCTCATCAAACTGGATATAATCTCTGCTGAAAATTGGTGGCTTGTCACTACAGCTTACTGCGGTCGAAAAACATCTTCTGGCTGTCTTTACATTGCCATAACCTGTGTCTACTCCGATAATCATTGTTCCATTCATGTTGTATTCTCTAATTCTTTCTGTCATAAAATCCTCTCTTTCCTCAGCGTTTTCGCTGAATAAACCATTGTTATTGTTTATAATGTTGTGATTGCCTGAATTGCAATTACTGTTGTTGCTTCTGTTTGAACTACCTCTAGTAAAATCTGTATACGATGTCATGAAATACAACCTCCTCTGCTGTTTGCTTTGCCTGTTCTCTAAGTTTCCATAGTTCCATTGTGGATGATGGATTGCTCGGCTTGTGTGATTTCAGATACTGATTCGTGATGGCATCAATCATTTCAATGGCTTCCTCATTTACTTCCAATGCCTGCTTCTGTAATTCTCCAAGTCTTACCAAGTGGCGATATCTGTCTGGATGGTTCTCTTTCAGATACCTCTTCCAGATATCTCCATGCATTCCTGCAAATTCATTTATATTCGTTACATCCGTTTCGCTTACAGCAAGGTTCGGGTATAATAATCCATCTTCACCTTCCGTATAAGTTCCACCTAATTGTTCAAATAATGATTTCTCTTTGCTCATAATCTCTCTGCTCCTCTCTACGGTGTTGCTATCTGCCTCTTCCTTTGTGAATCGGCTTCATCTCCATACTTTGTTGCTCATGCCAATCCTTCACCAGCTTTTCAATCAGCTCCACCTTCTGCTTTGGTGTATAATCTGATGGAAAATATTTTGATAAAGAATCTGCGTTGATTTTAAGCTGCTCCCTCTGATTCGGCTTTTCCTCTCCGAGGACTTCATACATCTGATCCATATCAAGTTTCCCCGACTGGCTCATTCGTTTCATGCGATTCGCCTGGGATAAAGATGGAGTGCACTGCTCTAAGTCCATAACAGCATGAAGCTCATACTGTTCTTCTTCCTTTAAATAAGAAAGTTCCACCGCAATTGTAAATGCGATTTTTCCTTCATCTACCATATCCAGTATCTTGGGAATCAGATTGGTCAGACGGATATACCGCTTAATCTGCGCCACGCTTTCTCCCACCTGCTTTGCAAGAAGCTCATTGCTTCGCATCCCGCCTTCTGGCTTCGGCTCAACTTGGACCGAAGTGCTATCGATTCTTTTCCCTTGTCTGTTCATGGCTTCCAGTTTCATCTTAAAAGCATAAGCTTTCTCGCTTGGTCTGATATTCTCTCGTTGGAGATTACTGTCAACCATCGCAATGATTGCCTGATTGTCGTCCAGATTTCTCACGACAACAGGTACTTTTGCTAATCCCGCCCAATTACATGCTGCTTTTCTACGATGCCCTGCTATTAATTCATAACCATCACCGTAAGGGTTTGGTCTTGCAAGTAAGGGAACAATCACGCCTTCCTGCTCAATACTCTGTGTCAGTTCGAATAACTCTGCATTTTCTTCTACCTTAAATGGATGATTCTTGAAATCATGCAGTTCATTCAGATTCACCATAATAATCTTGTCCATTGCTTCTCCTTTCCAATAACGCAAAGAAGCCGCCCATTCTCAATTTCTTGAAAATGAACGGCTTCATGCCTTTTACTCTTATTTAGTTAAATAGTGAATTTTCCTTGGTCTCTCATATGTTCCGAGACACCACATCGAGAACTACAGATACGTTGACTCCATCCAAGACTGCCTTTTTGTATGTTTTTCGGTCACTTTGTGAGAAAGTGAAATGTCTCTCAAAGTGCCTAAAATCAAGGATTCTTACGAATTGGTCCGATGTAGTGCAACTATGGTTTCCACATGTGGCGTCATAGCAAACATGTCCACCGGCCATGCCTCCTTGGCTATATAGCCCTTCTTATTCATATACTTAAGGTCTCTTGCTAAGGTTTCTGGGTTACAGGAGATGTACACCACCCTTTTGGGACCCATCTTCACTATAGAATCCATAAATTTTTCGGTGCTACCACTTCTTGGAGGATCCATAATAACTACATCTGCACTTTCACCTCTACATGCCATGTCTTCCATAAATTCTCCAGCATCACCTGCATAGAATGTGACATTATTAATTTTATTTCTCTTTGCATTAAAAATAGCATCCCTTACAGCATCGCCATTTAATTCAACTCCAATAACCTTCTTTGCATGTTTACTTGCTATAAGTCCAATTGTACCAATGCCACAATAGGCATCAATAACCTTTTCCTTTCCTGTAAGCTCTGCAAGCTCAATGGCTTTTTCATAAAGAACTTGAGTTTGGATAGGGTTAACTTGATAAAAAGAACGTGACGAAATCCTAAAAGTACACCCTAAAAGCACATCTTCAATATAGCCTTTACCATATATGACCTGCTCCCTATCTCCAAGAACCATACTGGTGCTTTTATTATTTATATTTAGTACAATAGTGGTTATCTCTGGATGCAATTTACGAAGCGCCTTTACAAAGTTATTTTTAGATGGAAATCTTGTGCATGCCACCACTAAAACTACCATAATCTCGCCAGTTGAGAATCCTTTTCTTATTAGCACATGCCTTAAAAGTCCCTCTCTTTTATCCTCATCATAAGGATTTATTTTAAAGGACTTTAAAAGTCCACGAATAGAAACAATTATTTCATCTGCTTTTCTGTCTTCAATATAACATTTTTCCACAGGTATTACCTTGTGAGTTCCTGCCTTGTATATTCCAGAAATTATATTTCCACTTTTCTCTCTATGAAATACTGCATGAACCTTATTTCTATAATGATAAGGATTTTTCATTCCTATTACAGGATGTACATATATATTTTTTCCTAACAATTTTTTAACTTCAATTTCTTTATCTTTTAACTGTTTTTCATAAGGTATATGCAAATTTTCGCATGCTCCACATTCCTTGTATTTAGGACATACTACTTGCTTATTCTCTTTTGAATTTAATTCTTTTACCTTAGTATTTTTTTTGCACATTGTTTTATTATTCTCTCTAGTGGTTTTATTTTTCTCTCTAGTGGTTTTATTATTACCTCTATCAGCTTTATTTTTCTCTCTAGTGGTTTTATTTTTCATACAAGATATCTCCTATTTTTGTAAATACATTTTTATTTACACTTATTTTAAGTCTGGATACTTCTTAAATTTTATCAATTTCTATCTTCTTGTGCAAGAAAAAACCTTTTGCCAAAAGGCCAAATCACCTTTAACAGGATAACCTTCTTTATAATATACTATAACGTAAATTAGAAAGAGGAGTTTCCTTGTTTATATAATCACATCACAGTATTACCCATTAAGTAACTATGTTTTTCTCACGTACAAAATAAAAGATTTATTTCTTAACCCTAAGTTTATTCCTTAATAGGATGGTATAATATTCTTAGTATTATTCTTAGTATTATTTAATATATTGATTAACCCACAATAAGGTACAATGTGGTGGAATTATGAAATTTCTCCTCCATGACTTGCATAAAAGCTCGGAACAATAAATTTAATTTGAGAAATTTCATAATTCAAGTAATATAATGCTTTTTGTGGGTTAATCATATATTAAAATAATGCTATGAAAAAATAATCCATAATGAGGTGAAAACAATGAAAGGCCATATACACAATTTAACCATCTCTGATTATGAGTGTTCATTATATCTTCCCTCAGAATACTACACAAGCCATAAAAATTATCCTGTTGTATATATAAATGGAGATTCTATAGAACAAGATTTTATGGAAGATATAGAACCCCACTTTGGTGCGGACTATGGCGAATTTATACTTTTAGGCATTCAGTCAAAAAACTGGAATGAGGATTTTACCCCATGGCCTGCTAAGTCTCTAACAAAAAAGGGCGAGTCTTTTGAAGGAGGTGCCCTAGATTATCTTAATGTTCTTACAAATACTATTAAGCCATTTATGGATGAGCACTATAAAACAAAACCTGAACCTTCAAATACTGCACTTATTGGATATTCTTTAGGAGCACTTGTTTCATTATACGCTCTTTATAACTTTGGAGCCTTTGGTAAAATAGGAAGCCTCTCTGGTTCATTGTGGTATGATGATTGGGTAGAATTTATGAATTCTCATATACCTGTAAATGTCTCTGCAAAGGTATATATGTCTCTTGGTAGAGGTGAGGAGAAAAGCCGCAATAAACGTATAGCTAAAGTAGGAAGTTGTACACGCGAAGCATTTAATATATTAGAAAAGCAACTTTCATTTAAAGGGAATATTATACTTGACTGGAATGAGGGTGGGCATTTTACAAAAATACCCTATAGATTTAAAAAAGCATTATTATGGCTTATGAAAGACATTCATAAATTTATGTAAATTAAATTTATGCATTCTTCCATATAAATCATGTAAATATTTTATATCTAATTTATCTAAGGATTAACCCACAATAAGTATTACATTGCTTGAATTATGAAATTTCTCTGGAATGAGTTGCATAAGAAGCGAAGAAACTATTTAAATTTAATTTTAGAAATTCTTCTTTTAGACAGATAAAATTATCGTAAGCCTGGCAAGGACGCCAGGCTAGCGAACCTGAGGCAGGACGCTGAATGTGAGCGTTAGATAATTTTATATGGCTAAAAGATTAGAATTTCTTAAATTAAATTTATTGTTCCAAGCTCTTATGCAAGTCATGGAGGAGAAATTTCATAATTCCATTACATTCTACCTTATTGTGGGTTAATCATCTAAGTATATATTTTTAAGAAATACTCCGTAACATGATTAACAATCAAATAAAATATTCCTAAATATGCCCATGAAATGACAGTAGTTTTAGCACACAAGGCTATTTTATTTTTTCTTTCTTTATTACCTTTTGCTGCTATAGATAAACACTTTACAGCTCCACCTATACCGATAATAGCAAGTATCAAACTTTCAATAAATACTATTGGTATAATAAGACATGCTGCTGCAAATAACCAAGCCCACCATTCAATCTTAGATTTTTCTTCCCTCAGTATATTTAGTGCACCATATTCGTTTACTGTAAGATTGTATTCGTATGCTAGTTTATTTGGAACTATATCCAAATTACATTGCTTATCTTCCACATTAAAAGATAACTTCACTTCATCTCCTAATAAAGCTCTCTTTTTCATAATAAATTTATCATCACAATACAGTGAACTCTTTCCACTAAAAGCATTATGTTTTAGCTTAATTATATGCTTTGTATCCTCATTATTAAGTTCCCAACATACTATCTTCATGGCGATTCTCCTTATTAAAATTATTTTTTATCAAAATAATTGCTCCTTATTAACTTATCTCCTAAATCTATTGTTTTAAGTGTATGCTCCTCTTCTTCTTTAGTGCCTTTTCCAATAAATTTACGAGTAGCTAAAAATGTATAATTCCTATTAGTCTTAACTAAAATACGCCCCATAGCTGTATGACTAAACTCTTTTTCCTCTATTCCCATTAAATAAGCTACGGTTGGCATAATATCCAGCTGACCGCCATTTATATTTATTACTTGTCCCTTGGAACCCTTACTGTATATGATAAGAGGAACTTTCATATTTTTTTCTGCCCACCATAACTCTGAAGGCTTTATTTTTGAAATTTCATCTTGATAAAATTTATGCACACCAGTATGATCTCCAGTAATAACTACCACGGTGTTATCTAAACCAATCTCTTTATCTATATTTTCTAAAAATAATCCAATATGTTTATCTGTATAATGGAAGGCTTGAAAGCTTGCACCTAATTTAGTTCCCTCAAACCTTTTTTCTAAATTCAATTCCTTCAGGTTACTCGGTAACTCAAAAGGACAATGACTTGTTAATGTAACCATAAAGGTATAAAAAGGCTTCTTTTGCTTTGATATCATTGGCACAACTTGTTTTAAATAAGTGCCATCACTAATTCCCAGACCTATAAACTCATCTCCCTTAAAAGAAGCTTCATCAATACACTTATTAAACCCTATGGAATATAATGCTTGCATCCAATTCCAATAAGCTCCCTTATCTGGGTGTATTGCTAAAGTTGAGTAACCCCTGTTTTCTAATAAATTTGGTAAAGAATTATATTTATTCCCCGGATAACGGAAAAAAGTACTTCCACTTCTTACAGGTGAAACAGATGTATTAATCATTAAATCGCAATCGGAACTTGTCCCATTCCAAACCTGCTCATGAACATTAGGAAAATACATACTCTCCTTTAAAAGTTTATTTATATTAGGAGTAATCTCTTGTCCATTTATTTTCTTTCCTATCATAAAAGTTTCTAAAGATTCTACTTGCAGAACAATTAAATTTTTTCCCTTGAATATCCCCTTATACTTATTATCTGGTAAGTTTTCTTGTTTTTCATCATACCACTGTTTAATTTCTTTCTTTTCACTTTCTGATAAAACATATTGCTTACACTCATCAAAGTAAACGAAAATGTCATTAATATGATATCCTATGGGACCAAGATTTGATAAAGTTTGATTAGGAGACCAACTTCCCTTCCAAATTCTTTGATTTTCAAATCCCCTTCCGTAAACATCTACTTTATAGTGGTCATAAACCACATAACCAATAGAAATTACAAGAACAAAAATAAATAAAAGTACATTTCTTTCTACACCCTTATATAAATTTTTATTTCGTATTGCTAAAAATATAAAAAATACTATGTCTATTATAAAAACTAAATCGATGGTGTGAAACATGGATAAAACAGAACTGCCTAAGTTATCTAAATTAGTAAACTGCTTTAATAAATGTGGTGATAAATAAGATGAGTATCCCCTATAATACCATATGTCAGCTATAAATAGTATTGTAATAATAATATCTAAAACTATTAAACTCCAAATATGCCCCCTACCCTTGAATAGAAAGGATATGGATAAAAACATAGCAATAAAGGCCCCTTGTAAAATTATAGGTGGAACACTCATAAATGCATGTATAATATCAATTTTAGAGGCATTTACACTTGGTACAATACATATAAAAAATAATCCTTTAAGCATTAATGCTATAAGAACATATTGAAAAAAAATGTCTCCTTTCAGTTGCTTCATGCTATTTTGTAAATAAACCCTTAAACTTTTCTTTACAGAATAATTTAAGTTTGTTTGCATATCATTCACATGTCTCACTCCTAACTAACTATTCATAAGTCCTCTCTTCATATGCATGCCTAATCCCCTATTTTTCTATTTCTTCCATGCCTATGTCTACCGCAAATACATCTTTCACAATTTTCTCTATCTCCAAAGTCACTACAAAGCTTATAGTCACCACCTTCTATTTTCAGTATCTTACCATTTACCAAGCTATCTGCTATTTTCCTACGAGCATCATCATATATTCTTTGTACCGTAGAACGTGCAACTCCCATTATCTCTGCACATTGTTCTTGATTTAATCCTTCTAAATCCATAAGTCTTATAGTTTCATATTCCTCTACCGTCATTATCATTAATTCACTTGCGCTTTTAGCCACATTAATAGGTCCAAATTCATCTACTTCTGGTAATGCACAAACTCTCCTCCATTTTCTAGGTCTTGCCATTGCTTACTACACCTCCGCAACATACATTGGTCATATAAATAAAGGGTGGAAATCCACCCCTTATTTATTTATCATCTTGAAAAGTATTTAATTCACTCTCAATTACATTAAGTCTGTTTTCAAGAATGACCTTTTGTTCTTTGAGTAAATCCTTTTGATTTTCAGAATTCATTGCATTGTTAAAGCCATTTCTTCTCAAGCCTCTTCTGCAACCTAAACCTAATCCTAATCCTAAACCTACTCCTCCAATTGCACCAAGAACTTTAGCTGTACTACATAAGCCCATACCTCTTCCTGTCATTGAGCCCATTCCCATTGGACCTGTACCATCTCTTCTTGGCATAAACTCATCTCCTTTTTAATTTTAGTTTTGGGCATTTGCCCTTTACAACCATTATACTCGTTTTTGGGCATATGTCAATAATTATTTATACTAATAGTTATTATAAAACCATTGGAAGAATATAGCGCACCCATAGAATTATCTTAGGCATCCTATTCTATTAATCTGTGTTTTTACACCATTTTTTACAAATCTCTGCCTTTTTACTACACATAATTTTATCTGAACCACAAACAGGACAGTTATATTTATCCTGTTCATAGTTCATTTCATATAAATTTCCGCAGTTAAAGCATTTAAATTTACAAAATGTGGCTCTGTAATTTCCACCATTTATCCTTATAGCATTCCCTTCAGTTAAAGCAATAGCTATCTTTTTTCTTGCACTATCTATGATATTTTGAAAGGTTTGTCTTGATACCTGCATTCTTTCAGCACACTCTTCTTGATTTAACCCCTCAATATCCTTAAGCCTCATTGCTTCAAGTTCTTCTACTTTTAATACTATTTCTTCAATATCGCATTTAGGCTTACCCCATGGAACAAAATAAGTATCCTTAGGAAAAAATTCTACTCTTCTAAATTTTGTTGGTCTAGGCACTTTGATTCCTCCTTGCATTTACTACATAATCCTACAAACATAATGTTTGAATCATATATTTCCAAATTATTTTCTTCTTCAACTTTTTTATTTAACTTTACATATTCAAAATTTATACTTTGACTATCTATATCAATTATACTATTACATTTAAAACATTTAAAATGAATATGCAAGGGTTTTCCACTAAATATTTTCATTTCATAATAACTTGTTCCATTAATATTTATTTCTTTTACTATTGCCAATTCCTTAAATACCTTTAAAGCTCTATAAACTGTAGCAAGTCCTATATGGTATTCTTTTATTTTCTCATATATCTCTTTTACATTTAAATGAGTTTTACTATCTAAAATGGTTTTTAACACTATTCTCTTACCTATAGTAAACTTATATCCATTTTTCTCTAAGAGCTTCTTAAAAGATATCAAATCATCTTTCATAAAATCATCCTTCGTTTTTGATAATTCATTAAATCTAGATACATTCATATCATACAAATCTCATATCAATTAGATTTTCAGTATCTTTTTCTATCACCAAAATTTTCATTTTCATTATTATTCCTCCAATTCCTTTATTATATTTGTCACTATAGGATTGAAAATCAATTCAAGACTTTCATTTGCATTTTCATAGGAATAATCACTTAAGTTGCTTATACTATTTAACATAGGGAGTTCTCCTAATAATTTTAAATTCATTCCTTCTAAGAACTTATCTATATTTTCTCCATTAAAAAGTTTTATTTTTTTACCACAATCAGGACAAGTTATATAACTCATATTTTCTATAACACCCAAAACATTAATATTCATTTTTTTTGCCATGTTTATTGCTTTTGAAACTATCATAGAAACAAGATCCTGTGGAACTGAAACCATCACTATACCACTTATTGGAATAGATTGCATTACTGTTAAAGCAACATCACCTGTACCAGGTGGCATATCAATTACTAAATAGTCAAGATTTCCCCAAAGCACCTCTGTCCAAAACTGTTGAACTACACCTGAAATCATTGGACCTCTCCAAATTACAGGATCGTCTTCATTTTCAGTAAGAAAATTTAATGACATAACCTTTATACCATCAAAAGTTTCAACAGGTACCATCATTCCTTCATTGTTTTCTACTCCCTTTCCTCTAAGTCCAAGAAGTCTTGGAACACTCGGTCCTGTTATATCAGCATCTAAAACTCCTACACTATATCCAAGCTGTTTTAAATATTTGGCAATAAGTACAGATATTGATGACTTACCTACTCCCCCTTTTCCACTCATAACAGCAATAATTTTTTTGACATTGTTTAATGGATTATTTTTAACCATACAACTTTTTTTATCTTTTGAACATCCAGAATTTGATGGACATGTATTGCACTCTGCCATAAAATCATCTCCTAAAATATAATATTGGCATTTGCCAATATCATATTACTCCTATTTAGAGTTATTGTCAAATGCCAATTATAAAAATAAACATATATACAAATTAAACTTTAATCCCATATAAATGATTCAAAGATAATCAAAGTATTTTCGTGGGAAATTTTAAAAAAACTGATGCAAATATATTTAAGTAAAGAATTATATTTGCATCAGTTTAATTTTTTATATCTTAAATTTTAAACTATTTTATTTTAATCCTTAAAACTACATCTCAATATCATTTCATCAAATTCCCCATTTAACTAAACTTTTGGTGGAAGAATTGTAAAAATGTACATATCCCTTAAATTAAAAATCTTATAAGCCCATGTTCTTCTTGGTTATTAATACTACATTTTCAACGTGGCTCGAGAGGACTTTTATAATGTCAACTCAACCCACTTTCGTTTAGGTAACATATTATAATAACTTCGACCGAGTTTCACCCTTATTTTTTCTATATTATAGAATAAATAACGCAAGTTCCTTAGACATATTGTTGACAGCCTAAAGGTTGTGGGGATAGGTGAAATATTAAGTAATCATTTTATTAAAAGCTACGTTTAGTGCGTATAATCTATAATAGTTACACTATCGCCTAGTTTTTTAATAATTGCTTCTTTCATTTCCTTAGCATGTGGACAGGCAAAACCAATGGGATTCCCTTTCGTAATACAAGAGCACAAAACTATGGTATCAGCACCTCTTTTAACCATTTCTGCAGCTCTTGTTACTGCTTTTTTGCCAGGGCATCCTCCGCAAGTATTAAACCCTATAATCTCAATGTCTCCTTCTACTCCTTCGAATGCACACTTTTTTTCTTTAATGACTTTAAAATCTGTTGTTCCAGGACACATATCCTCTGTTTGCATACATCTAATTAATCCAACCTTCATAAAAAATTCCTCCTTAATATAATCTTTTAAAAAATAGTAACTAATTTATTTTAAAGAATTTCAAATTCATTCTTATTGAATTTTAACAATCCTTCATCTCGCATATTAGATAGCTCACGTGACAGTGCACTTCTATCTACACAAAGATAAAATGCAAGTCCTTCTCGGTTATAAGGTATTGAAAATTTTTTTGAATGATTCATTTGAACTTGTGTATTGAAAAATGCTAATAGCTTTTCTCTTGTAGTACGTTTTGATAATATCTCCATTTTTTGATTCAGCATTATATTTTTTCTTGCAATCATAGAAAGCATATTTTCTATCAGATTCCAATAAAAAACACAGGCATTATTACACGTTTTGATGATTCGTTTACAATCAATAAACATTATTTCGCAATTCTCAGTGGCTTGCACTGTAATAGGACATTCATAAATATCAGCATATGCAAATGCTTCTGCAAAAATATCATTAATACCTAAATGAGAAAGAATATTGATATTACCTTCGATATCTTCTTTTATTATTTGAATGCCACCTGACAAAACTATTCCAACATAGTGAACATGAGCACCTTGTTGTATTATCAAATCCTTTTTTTTATAATAATTAACCTTTGCAGATAGGCAATTTAAAATACTTTCCAAATCATTCAAATTAAAATTATTGAACAATTCATTATTTTGTAGTTGCTTAAGATATTTCTTCATAGCTCACCTCTTATGTTGCAAATGCAACCGACATCTTATGTTCATTATACTATACTAATACTATAAAAAACAAAGAGGACTTCAAAATGATTAGAAAAATAATAAAAATAGATGAAGATAAATGTAATGGTTGCGGATTATGTGTTACAGCCTGTCACGAAGGAGCCATTGGTATGGTAAACGGAAAAGCGAAGCTTCTTCGTGATGATTATTGTGACGGACTTGGTGACTGTTTACCGGCTTGCCCAACCAATGCAATCAGTTTTGAAGAAAGAGAAGCAGTAGCATATGATGAGGCGGCGGTAAAGATGAATATGGAAAATAAGCAACCTGAAAATTTGGCTTGTGGTTGTCCTGGTACTCAATCAAAAACGTTCAAGCGTAATGTTATTAGTGAAACCAAGGCAGAAACATCTGCAACAATACAAACCCAATTGAACCAGTGGCCAGTACAAATTAAACTTGCTCCACCAAACGCACCTTACTTTAATAATGCTCACCTACTAATTGCAGCCGACTGTACAGCATATGCATATGGCAATTTTCACAATGAATTTATGAAAAACAAAATAACCCTTATAGGCTGTCCAAAGCTGGATGAAGGTGATTACAGCGAAAAGTTCACTGCCATACTAAAAGTGAATAATATAAAATCTTTGACAGTAGTAAGAATGGAAGTTCCATGCTGTGGTGGTATTGAAAATGCTGTTAAGACAGCCCTTCAAAACAGTGGAAAACTCATTCCTTGGCAAGTCATAACAATTTCAACTGATGGCAAAATTCTTGAATCATAATTCATAAACTATATATCTTTACACCCGCAAAGTCTAGGACACTAAATCTTGCGGGTGTTCTTATTTTTTCTATATCAAAAAGTATTCTTAATTCTTAGTTTAGACTATGATAAATACATTTGTTTCAAAAAGTTTATCCCTGCATCCGTTTTATAATAATTGTCTCTTATTTTACAAATTGCTTCCTGCGAAATTTCATCTTCATATATATTGATTAAAAAATCTGCTTCAACAAGAATTTGAAAATCTATGCCATCAATAGCTGTATATGTATGATGATGTCCTACAATAAAACACACTCTTGAAATTATAGTGTCTTCAAAATCAAGCTTTTCAAGTAATTTCTTTGCTAAAGCAGGTCCTTCAATTTGTTGATACTTTCCTGAACTCGAATTATATTTCTGCTCACTTAATTTAATTCCAATATCATGAACAATTGCTGCAATTTCTAAAACTTCTTGGTTTAAGCAATCTACCTTCTCCATCTCTCCAATTGTTTTTGCGAAGCTATATACTTTCATAAAATGATTAATTCTTTTCACATCACTTGCATAATATTTAATCATTTCATTTATTAAAACAGATTTTTTATCCATGCTGTATCCCTCCGTTTATAAAACAACTCCTGACAAAGGCTATCAATTGTCAGGAGTTATATATTGTTTATTTATTAATTTTATGACATGAATAACTTAATATCATCCTCAACTGTACCAATACCTGCAATACCAAATTTCTCAACCAAAACCTTTGCCACATTAGGAGACAAAAAGCCAGGTAGTGTTGGTCCTAGATGTATGTTTTTCACACCTAGATACAGTAATGCCAAAAGAACAATAACTGCTTTCTGTTCATACCAAGCTATATTAAAGGCAATTGGTAACTTATTGATATCGTCCAGACCGAAAACTTCCTTAAGTTTTAGTGCTATAACTGCTAGTGAATAAGAGTCATTACACTGACCTGCATCAAGTACTCTTGGAATTCCACCAATGTCACCTAAATTCAACTTGTTATAACGATATTTAGCACAACCCGCAGTAAGTATTATAGTATCCTTTGGAAGCTTTTCGGCAAATTCTGTATAATACTCTCTTGACTTCATTCTTCCATCGCACCCTGCCATAACAAAGAACTTCTTAATTGCACCTGATTTAACAGCTTCAACAACTTTATCAGCAAGTGCCAGCACCTGATTGTGAGCAAAGCCACCTACAATGCTTCCTGTCTCAATTTCTTCTGGCGAAGGCAGTGTCTTAGCAAGTGCTATAATTTCTGAAAAGTCTTTTTTACCGTTTTCATCGGCTTCAATATGTGTGCAGCCAGGATATCCAGTAGCTCCAGTAGTAAAAATTCTACCTCTTACTTCTTCGCTTCTAGGCGGAACAATGCAGTTCGTTGTAAAGAGAATAGGACCACGGAAGGATACGAATTCGTCAAGCTGTTTCCACCATGCGTTTCCATAATTTCCTGCAAAGTTGTCATATTTCTTGAAAGCAGGGTAATAATGTGCAGGAAGCATCTCACTATGAGTATATACGTCAACGCCTGTGCCCTTAGTTTGATCAAGAAGCTGCTCAAGATCAGTTAAATCATGACCCGAAATAAGAATGGCAGGATTTTTTCTTACCCCGATATTTACCTCGGTAATCTCTGGATTTCCAAATCTCGTTGTATGTGCCTCATCCAACAAAGCCATTACCTTAACACCGTATTCTCCGGTCTTGAGTGTTAATGCAACAAGGTCATCAGCTGTAAGAGAATCGTCTAGTGTTGCCGCCAATGCTTCGTAAATAAAAGCATTAATATCTAAATCCTCTTTGCCAATATTCTTTGCGTGTTCGCCATAAGCCGCCATACCCTTAAGTCCATAAATAATCATTTCACGCAAGGAACGAATGTCTTCATTCTCTGTTGAAAGCACACCCACGGATGTTGCTTTTTCAATCATAGTTTCTCTTGAATCCACCGTGAATATTGATGCATCGTGGAAATCGTTTAGGTTAACAGAATTTCTTAGTTCATCTCTTAGCTTAATCATTTTACTGATTTGCGCCTCAATATGAGCATCATCAAAGTTTGCGTTGGTAATAGTCATAAACAAGCTGCTTAGAACCTCATAATTAGTCTTATCAAAATTACTGATATCAACCTTTCCTTTTACAACAATATCTGAAATTCCTTTAAGCGTGTATATCAGAAGATCCTGAAGATTTGCGACTTCTTCATTTTTTCCACAAACACCTTTCACTGTACAACCTGTATTTTTCGCTGTTTCCTGACATTGATAACAAAACATACTCATTTTGATTCCTCCTCGTATAATAAGTTTATAGCAGTCATTTAACTGACTATAAACTTATTTATTTTTATATTTTAGTATAGATAAGAAAGTATCTATGTTTTTCTGTGGGGATTCTCCCAATTCCATAGTTGC
>NZ_CABDWS010000029.1 GCF_901447495.1 Haloimpatiens lingqiaonensis | reverse complement strand
TATGGCAACTACTTTTAATTTATCTATAGTACCATTTCTAAATACTTTATTTTTTACAATGGTTTTTATTATATGTTTATGAATTTCTTTTAATCCATCTAAATCAAAATCACTTAAGGAGCGCCTAACGGCATCAATGCGTGGCATTTTAGTTTTTTTAGGTATTACTTTTTTAAACTTGCCTTTTTTAAGCCAATGTTCTAATCTATTGAAACTTCTTATCTGAAGCATAAATCCAAATAACACCACGAAGGTAATTGTTGAAATTTTTACATCAGATTTTATTCTTTTATCTTTTAAGTTATTGATTTTTTCACCTATATCGTATACCTTATTAATATAAGTAAGTAATTGTTTTAAATAACTTTTACTCATTTTATCAGCATCCTTTTTAAGTTGGTTTCTAGTAAAAACTATTATAAAAAGGATGCTTTTATTATGCAAATTTTTTCTCTAAAATTTCCAGCAAAAATCAGAATTTATGGTTTTTAACCTAACCCTCAATCATTCATTATAAATCAGCGGGCTCACGCCCCAAAAATTTTTAAGCGCTAAACTTCTGTATAATATATATTTTTTGAAGTAAGTACCGTAGGAAAAAGCTGCCTTTAATTCCGTGATAAAATTGAAATTTAGGACTGTGAACAGTACGCTAAGAACTTCTAAATGTTTTGAAATTTAAATCCCCTAAAGCCTTCAAACTCGCTCGTACCTCACTCAAGCAATGAAGGCTTCTTAACGGGGCTTTAAATTTCAAAACAAAGAAGTTCTAAAGCTAGTTCAATAGTCCAAAATTTCAATTTTATCACTCCATTAAAGGCAGCTTTTTCAGTTCATAGGTACATTACTTATGGGGAAAACAGCCTACTAAAGGATGATTTTTCTCCACTACGTTACGGAAAATCTTTAATTAAATAAATGGTATAGTGGGAAAAGATATAACTGATTCATTAAATGAAGTGGTTATACCTTTTCTTTTTAAGGGCTTAAAAAATCTTTTATTGGCGGCAGCCAGCGAAAATATAGAAATATAGAAATATTAAATATCAAATATCAAATATCAATTAATGTTGAAATTCCTATGGAATTTCTTAAATTAGAATTTGTTGAGGAAGTAAGAATTAAGTAAGAGGTAAAAAGTAAGAAGTAATAGTGAATGAAGATTTTCCTCCGCTATGTTATGGAAAATCTCTAATTAAATAAATATAATAATAAAACAAGCCAATAGATAAAAAAGTCAGAAGTTGAGCACTTAAAAAGTTCTTTTGGCGTAGCCCGCTGATTTATAATAAAAGACTTATTATAGAAAATGGTTGGGATAATCTATTTTTAGTTAAAGCTTAAAATAAAAATGCAATTTAAAATTATTTATTAGGGTTATTACTGTTTTATGGGTTAAGTGAAAGCAGTGCTATTTCTGTGCCCTATCGGTCTGATGACTTAATAGCCCTTTAAGCAATAGTTCTTCAAAAATTAAGCTTTGCTGAATTTTAACCACAACTATCACCTTTTACTTATTCACAAATTAATTATAAAAAACTCATTGAGTTCTATTCTTTACTCTTACTTCTTACTTTTTATCTCTTACTTATCTACAAAACGAAGCTTTATACAAACAATTGCCTTACGGCAAAATGAATCGAATTTTAATTACTATTTTAATAAGTATCATATAACTTTTCGAAAGGCTACGCCTAAAAGATTATAAGCGCTTTTCTATTTATAAATTAAAGATTTTCTGAATAAAATGAAGAAAATCCACATTATTTGATATTTGATATTTGATATCTGATATTTATATATTTAGTCTAGCTATCTTTTTTACATTCTAAAATTTTTCGTAATGCAATGAAGAAAAATTATCCTTCTCTAGCCCTCTGGTCCTCTAGCACACTAGCCCACTGAAATATCCTTTAGTAGGCTGCCCTCTCCCCGTGACCATGTACGCATGAACTGAAAAATCTGATTTTAAGGGAACAATAAATATATTTTTTTAGACTATTGAGCTAGCTTTAGAAATTCTTTGTTTTCAAATTTGAATACCCGTTAAGAAGCTTTCATTGCCTGAACGAGGAACGAGTGAGTTTGAAAGCTTTAGGGTATTCAAATTTGAAAACATTAGAATTTCTTAGCGTACTGCGAACAGTCTAAAAAAATATATTTATTGTGGACTTAAAAGCAGATTTTTCCTATGCCACTTCCGTCACAATTTTTCTATTTTGTGTTATAATTTAGATAGAAGTATATTATAGATTGGAGTGAATATCATGAGTGAAAACTATAAATTCTTTCAACATAAAAACTGTGAATACTTCCCTTGTCATAAAACTAAGGAGCCTTCTGATTTTAATTGTCTATTTTGCTTTTGTCCCTTATATGGTTTAGGGGATAAATGCGGAGGAAACTTCAGGTACACGAATAAAGGCATAAAAGATTGTACTAACTGTTTAATTCCTCATTCTAAAAATGGTTATGAATATATAATGTCTAAAATGCCTGAAGTTATGAAATTAGCTTCAACTAATAGGGATAAAAAAGAAGATTAAAAATAAAAATGTTATGCGAGTACATCAATAAAGGCATATGTTAAATCCACCTAATTATGGTTTTAACATATGCCTTTATTCTAAACAAAATATATTATTCAAACCTATCATCAGAATATTGTTTTCTGTATTTATTCATTATATCCCTAAATATCTGTGCTGTAGACGGTGGTGTCATGGTTATGGCATTAGCGCCTGCATCTATGGCCCTTTTTATACTTTCTTCATTAGGCCCCCCTGTAGCTATTATAGGAATTTCTTTAAACTGTTCTCTTATTTTCTTTACTATAGTAGGAGTTCTTTCTGCTCCACTTACATTTAAAATATTAGCTCCAGCTTCTATGCGTGACTTAATATCCTCAAATTCTGATACAACTGTTACTACTATAGGTATGTCTATGGTTTCCCTCATGTTTCTTATAACTTCATTAGGTGTTGGATTATTAACTACAACCCCCATAGCTCCTTTAAACTCAGCATCTAGTGCCAAGTTAACCACTCTTTTACCTGTTGTTATTCCCCCTCCAACTCCACAGAAAATTGGTATATCAGAGGACACCACTAATGCTTGAGTTATTATGGGCTGAGGAGTAAATGGATATACGGCAATTACTGCATCAGCATTAGTATTTCTTATTATTGCAACATCTGTTGAGAAAATAAACGATTTTAATCTTTTCCCAAACACTTTAATGCCACTGGCATCTCTTATAACTGGTGGCAATTCTATAATATGATTTCTTAAAGCTCCTTTAACTTCTGGAACAAACTTTGCCAAGCTTCTCTCCCCCTTATATAACATTTTTTATAACATTTAAATATTCTATTTAACTTTCCCTTTTCCTTTATTCTTAACCTTTTATCCAGAGACGTACCTGCCGTAACACTCCCACTTCTAACAAAGTGGGAGATAACGGCAGCTACGTCCCTGGATAACGATCTCTAACCTTCAGTTGGAGTAAAAACTGCATCTGAAGCTAAGAGCTCTGTTTATATGTTTTGTCTAGTATCAATAATTTACACTAAAAATGAATTAAAATCAATAATTTACCCAATAATATTATTAGATTATTAACAATAAAATAAATAAAAATTATGTGTAAAATAAAGCTAAAATTTATAATAAATTCTAAAGAGTGAGGATGTGATATATTATGTCTAAAGGACAAAATAAAACCAATAAAAAAGTAGCTATGGACATAGAAAATGCCTTTAAAGAACATAAAAGTAGCGAAACTTCTGTAAGTGGTTTTAAAGAAAGAGATTTAGAACCCTCTAGGAAAAATTTAAAAAGATAGGATTAAAAAAACTCTATATAAACCATCAAAAGGAAGCTGTGGCACTAAGAATAGATAATACGATATATTGTGCTAAATTTTAATTTTTAAGACAATATATCCTATGTAAATTCTTTAATGCCACAGCCCCTTTGTTATGTCTATAATCTTTCTATATAGTCTAAATACTTATTACTAGAATTTAATATTATATTTTTACCTTCATTTATTTCTCTAACCAATCTTTTTGTTTCATTCCAAGCTAATTTGTATTCTTCTATACCTATATCTCCGTCCTTTAAAGCTTCCTCCAATTCATCTCCATCCAAAATTACTAATTCTCCTTTAGGAAGTACCACTATATCTAGGTATAAATCATCAAAATAAGGTATCCCTTTTCTATTTATTTTAGGCTCCCTGCATATATCAAAATACCATTGTATAATTTCCTTTTTATCGTTTACCATAGTAGTAAGTGCATAGTTCTTTCCTTCAGGAAATTGCTGCATCCACATATAACCCTTGTCCGCTAAAAGTAATTTTTTTCCTAAAACTTCTTTTGCTAAAGGCTCAGTAACTTCATCTATGTATATTGCAGAAATATATCCTTTAAAGTCATCATTGTCTACATATTTTAATTTGAACCTCTTTTTTATAACTCTTATCCAATTTTCTTTATCTGCAAATTTCCTTTTCATACTCAATCACCTTAACCCACATTATTAAGCCCAGTCATTTATTTATATTATACCATTATCTTATATAAGTTATAATTATTTGTATGCCTTTTTAATTAAATATGCACAAAAACTCTATGCATATTTAATTAAAAAGCAGATTATATTTAAATTTAGATATAAGTCTTGAATTTCCTGCAAAAATATTAAAATATTTAAATTAAACCTTTTTTTCTAGTATTATCTTTAAATATAAACTTATATTTAAGAGTTTTATACTTTGACTTTCTTTGACCTTTATTGTATCATATACTTGTAAACAAAAATTAAACTATTATGAGGAGGTTGTTATATATGTTTGATCTAGTTCCTTTTAGAAAAAATAACATGATGAAAAGAGATGATTACTTCAACAAATTCTTTGACAACTTCTTTAAAGACGATTTCTTTGCCTCTAATGATTTTATGGGAAATTCCTTTAAAGTAGATGTTAAGGAAACAGATGATAGCTATACAATGGAGGCTGAATTACCTGGTATAACTAAGGACGCTATAAATATAGAATATACTAATAATTATTTAACTATTTGTGCAAAAAAAGAAAATACAGTAGAAGATACTTCTTCTAACTATGTACGAAGAGAAATCTCCTATGGTGAATTTAAAAGAAGCTTCTATGTAGATAATGTAGATGATCAAGCTATTAAAGCAGAATTTTCAAATGGAATATTAAAAATAGCTCTTCCTAAAAAAGAAAAAGGCAATAATAATATTAAAAGAATAGAAATTCAATAATAATCAAGACTCTTTACCCCAATAAAAAATAAATACTTAGGTTAACCTTCAAAAATAGGCTGTGGCATTAAGAAATTCTTAGTGCTACAGCCTAATACTCTATACCTCTATAACTTAGCTATCTGGAACCTTAGCCACTAGCCCTCTAGCCCTATGGCACCCTAGCCCCCTAATACGCTCCCATTTCCCTAAATTTCCTATATCTCTCATCTAAAAGCTCTTCTGTAGGTAAATTCATCAGCACTTTTAAAGTTTGTAATAAATTATTTTTAATATCTAAAGCAACTGACTGAATATCCTCATGAGCTCCACCTTCAGGTTCTTTTATTATTTTATCTATTATTTTTAAGTTATTAAGATCCTCCGCTGCTATTTTCATAATATCTGCAGCTTCCTTCGCCTTTGAAGAATCCTTCCACAAAATAGTTGCAAGGCCCTCTGGTGATAATATAGAATATATAGAGTTTTCTAGCATCCAAACTCTATCCCCTACTGCTAAAGCAAGGGCTCCTCCACTGCCACCTTCACCAATAACTATAGATATGACAGGAGTTTTTAATTTGGACATTTCTAATAAATTTCTAGCTATAGCCTCTCCTTGTCCTCTTTCTTCTGCTCCTACACCACAAAAGGCTCCTGGCGTATCTACAAAGCAAATTATAGGCCTTTTAAATTTCTCTGCCTGTTTCATAAGTCTTAATGCTTTTCTATATCCTTCTGGGTTTGCCATACCAAAATTTCTTTTTATATTTTCTTTAGTATTTTTACCCTTTTGTTGTCCTATTATGGTAACTGGAATGTCCATAAGCTCACCAACACCACCTACCACACAGCTGTCATCTCCAAAATATCTATCTCCATGAAACTCCATAAAAGAATTAAATATTATATTTATATAATCAAGAGCAGTAGGTCTTTCCACCATTCTTGCTATTTTCAGTTTTTCCCAGGGTGTTAAATTGGTCATTTTTTCACCTCCATAGCTATCTATGCATTCTGAGAATTTGCCCTAAAGTTTTTTTCAAATCCTCTCTTTTAACTATTTTATCCACAAACCCTCTTTGAAGTAAAAATTCCGCAGTTTGAAATTCTTTTGGCAGCGTTTGATTTATGGTCTGCTGAATTACTCTTTTTCCTGCAAAACCTATTAGTGCTCCTGGCTCTGCAAGAATTATATCTCCAAGCATAGCAAAACTAGCTGTTACTCCACCAGTAGTAGGGTCTGTAAGTACTGTTACATATAAAAGACCTGCATCACTATGTCTTCCTAAGGCACTACTAGTTTTAGCCATTTGCATAAGAGAAACCATACCTTCCTGCATTCTAGCTCCTCCAGAAGTGGTAAATATTATTATAGGAAGCCTTTCTTCTGTGGCTTTTTCTATAGCTCTTGTAATTTTTTCACCTACTACAGCTCCCATACTTCCCATCATAAAATTGCTATCCATAACAGCAATAACACTTTTGTATCCATGAATTCTACAAATGCCTGTAACCACTGCATCCTTTTCTCCAGACTTTTTTTCTTCCTTTTCTAATTTTTCATTATATCCGGGAAAACCAAGTATATTTTTACTCTCCATATTTGCATCCATTTCAATAAAAGTACCTTCATCGCAAATTAGTTTTAGTCTTTCCCTAGCACTTAATCTAAAATTATAGTTGCAATTTATACATACATTTAGATTTCTTTCCACATCTTCTTTGTATATAATACTTCCACAGCTTTCACATTTTATCCACATTCCATCTGGTATACTAGGTTTTTTTTCAACATTATCCACAATGTTTTTCTCTTGTACTTGAATATATTTATCCTTTTTTAAAAACTTCCTAAATTTAAACATAGGCCTTTACCTACCTTACTTTAAAAATTGACTTTCTATAAAGCCTGTGTGGAAATCTCCAGCCACAAATTGATCATTGTTTAATATGTCGAATTGAAAATCTATGTTTGTATCTACTCCCTCTATTATAAACTCTCCTAGAGCTCTTCTCATCCTCATTATGGCTTCATCTCTATTTTCTCCATAAACTATTAACTTTCCAATCATAGAATCATAATTTGGAGGTATTTTATACCCTTGGTATACTGCTGAATCAAGTCTTACACCTAATCCTCCCGGTATATAAATATACTTTATTTCTCCTGGACAAGGCATAAATCCCTTACTAGGATTTTCTGCATTTATCCTGCATTCTATAGAGTGTCCTTTTATTTTTATATCCTCTTGGCTTAATTCTAACTTCTCTCCACTGGCTATTTTAATTTGCATTTTAATAAGGTCTACTCCTGTAACCATTTCAGTTATAGGGTGCTCTACTTGTATTCTAGTATTCATCTCCATGAAGTAGAAATTTCCTCTACTGTCTACTAAAAATTCAATGGTACCTGCATTACTGTATCCTGCTGCTTTAGCTGCTCTAACAGCCACATCTCCCATTTTCTTTCTAAGATTTTCATCTATTACAGTAGATGGTGCTTCTTCTAATACCTTTTGATTTCTTCTCTGAAGTGAACAATCTCTTTCGCCTAAATGAATTACATTACCATAATTATCTGCTAATATCTGAAACTCTATATGCCTAGGTTTTTCTATAAATTTTTCAATATACATACTGTCATCCCCAAAGGCTGCCTTAGCTTCACTTTTAGCACTTCTAAAAGAATTTAAAAATTCCTTTTTATCTCTTACTATTCTTATTCCTCTTCCGCCACCGCCTGCAGATGCTTTTATCATCACAGGAAAACCTATATCTTTGGCAATAGAAAGTCCCTCTTGTTCATCATATACTGCACCTTCTGATCCTCTTATAACAGGCACCTTGGCTTCCTTCATCATTTCTTTTGCCTTTGATTTGTTCCCCAAACTTTCTATTACATCAGGTTCTGGTCCTATAAATACTATATTGCAATCTTTGCACATGTGAGCAAACTTACTATTTTCTGATAGGAATCCAAAGCCCGGATGTATAGCTTCTGCTCCTGTAAGTACTGTGGCACTTATTATATTTTCCATCTTTAAATAACTATCCTTAGATTTAGCTGGGCCTATGCAAACTGCCTCATCAGCTAACTGAACATGAAGAGCTTCCTTATCAGCTTCTGAATAAACAGCTACAGTTTCTATTCCCATCTCTCTACAGGCTCTTATTATTCTAACTGCAATCTCTCCTCTATTTGCAATCAATATCTTGCTAAACAACTTTATCACCTCACTGCTTCTATTAACGACAAATCACTAATCCTATCTCCCAATGCCTAATCTGTAAAAAACCAATAACTCCTCCATCTAATCTATAAACAGAGCTCTTAGCTTCAGATGGAGTTTTTACTCCAACGGAAGCTAAGAGATCGTTATCCAGGGACGTAGCTGCCGTTATCTCCCACTTTGTTAGAAGTGGGAGTGTTACGGCAGGTAAGTCTCTGGATAAATCAACTAGAAGGTAAAGACTTATAATTGGCCACTAGGAATTACCCGAAATTATCCTATAGCAAAGGTAAGCTCTCCTTCTGCTGCCTTTTCTCCATTTACTGTAGCTACTGCTTTTCCTACTCCCATAGGTCCTTTTCTCTTTATTATTTCTACCTCTAATTTAAGTACATCTCCTGGTACTACTTTTCTTCTAAATCTTGCTTTATTTATTCCACCAAAATATCCTATTTTTCCTTTGTACTCTTCTAAACTTAAAAGAGCTACTGCCCCAACTTGAGCTAGTGCTTCTATTATTAGGACTCCTGGCATAACAGGCTCTCCTGGGAAATGTCCTTGAAAGAAATATTCATTCATAGTTACATTTTTATATCCTACTGCCTTAATCCCCGGCTCTAATTCTTCTATTTTATCCACTAACAGAAATGGATATCTGTGAGGTATTATTTCCATTATTTCTTTTATATTAAGACTTTTATTTACAGCTTCCATAATCTCGCCTCCAAATCCTCTATTAATAAATGGGCTAAATATTTTACCTTATAAGTATTATAATTACTTATATTCTTTAATATTTTATTTTGTTTATATTTTATTTACTTTATATTTTATTTACTTTATATTTTAATTGTTTAATACTTTTAATCCTCAATCCTTGGAATATCCCTTAGGATTGAGGATTTTATATTATTTTATTCTTATTTTAAAAAGCGGTTGGCCATACTCTACCATATCTTCATTCTTTACAAGTATATCCACTATTTCGCCATGAAATTCTGACTCTATATCATTCATAAGCTTCATTGCTTCTATTATGCATAAAGTAGTTCCCTTATTAACCACTGACCCTATACTAACAAAATTATCTTTGTCTGGAGCTGGAGCTGCATAAAAAGTCCCAACTATAGGTGATTTAATAATTTCTATATCTTTATCATCCTGTATACTTAAAGCTTCTCCCTTTGAACCTGCTTCTGTTTCAATTTGAATTTCCTTTTCTAAAGCTACTTCCTTTTTACAATAGTTTTCTTCTTTACCTTTAGATAATATATCTTCAGATACCCTTTTAGAGCTATTATCCTCTATTAATATTTTTTCTTCCTTGCCCATTTTAAGATGAACTCCATCTATTTCTATTTCAAAAGAAGTAAGCTTTGACTCGCTAACAGTATTTATCAAATCACATATTTCTTTGTAATTCATACTATCTGTCATCCCATTTCTTTAATATTATAGTTGCATTATGTCCTCCAAATCCAAGTGAGTTGGATAATGCATAAGTTATATCTTCTTTTCTTCCCACATTAGGAACATAGTCTAAATCACACTCTTCATCTTTTACCTGATATCCTATAGTTGGAGGGATAAATCCTTCCTGTAGTGCCTTAGCACAAATTATTACTTCCACAGCTCCTGCCGCACCTAAAAGATGTCCTGTCATAGATTTTGTTGAGCTTACAGGTATTTTATAGGCATTATCTCCAAATACACTTTTTATAGCTGCAGTTTCAAATTTGTCATTGTATGGTGTGCTTGTTCCATGTGCATTTATATAATCTATATCTTCTTCCTTTATTCCTGCATCCTCTAGGGCAAGTCTCATTGCTCTGGCACCGCCTTCTCCATCTGGTGCTGGTGAAGTTATATGATAAGCATCGCAAGTCATACTATAACCCTTTATTTCAGCATATATTCTTGCGCCTCTTTTTTTAGCATGCTCTAGGGACTCTAATACAACAATTCCAGCTCCTTCACCAATTACAAAACCATCTCTTTCCTTATCAAAAGGAATCGATGCCCTTTTAGGGTCTTCACTTTTGCTTAAAGCAGTAAGTGATGCAAAACCAGCCACTGTAAGTGGAGTTATGGATCCTTCACTTCCTCCTGCAATTACTATATCTGCATAGCCGTGCTCTATAAGTCTAAAAGCATCTCCTATAGCATTAGTACCTGTAGCACAAGCTGTAACTACAGTAGTACATAGTCCTTTAGCACCAAATTTTATAGCTATATTCCCTGCAGCCATGTTTCCTATTAACATAGGTATCATAAAAGGAGAAACTCTAGAAGGACCTTTTTCTAAAAGTTTTTTATGCTCAGCTTCTAATGTAAGTATTCCACCAACTCCTGAGCCTACTAAAACTCCAAATCTCTCCTTTTCAATTTTCTCTAAGTCTAATGCTGCATCCTTAACTGCTTCCTCTGCTGCTACCATAGCCAATTGACAGTATCTATCCATTCTTTTAGCTTCTCTTCTGTCCATATAGTCATTAGGATTAAAATCCTTAACTTCAGCTGCTACCTTTACCTTTTGATTACTAGCATCAAATCCCTTTATAAAATCTATTCCTGATACTCCATTTTTTATATTGTTCCAAAATGTATCTACATCATTACCTACAGGAGTAATGGCACCTACCCCTGTAACAACTACTGCTCTCTTCATTTTTATCATCCCTCTATTCTTCATTCTCAATTTTCTATTCATAGCTTGCAAAATCCCTTATCTATTTTGCTTCTGCCTTTATTATTAATTGTATAATTTTAATTCTACATAACCATGCCGCCATCTACATTTATAACTTGACCTGTAATGTAATTGGCCTCATCACAAGATAAAAATGATACTGCATTAGCTACATCCTCAGGAGCTCCTAATCTCTTAAGTGGTATAGTATTTATAGCTCCTTCTCTAACCTTTTCAGATAATATAGCAGTCATATCTGTACTTATAAATCCTGGTGCTACTGCATTTACGGTTATACCTCTTGATGCTAGCTCCTTAGCCGCTGCCTTTGTCATACCTATAATACCTGCTTTAGCTGATGCATAGTTGATTTGACCTGCATTTCCTACAAGCCCAACTACAGAGGATATATTTATTATTTTTCCACTTCTCTGTTTCATCATTATCTTACTAGCATGCTTTAAGCAATTAAAAGCACCTTTAAGATTTACCTCTATAACTCTGTCAAATTCCTCTTCCTTCATTCTAAGTAGTAAAGTGTCCTTAGTTATTCCTGCATTGTTCACAAGAATATCTATTGAACCTAAACTTTCAAAAGCTTCATTTATCATATTTTCTGCCTCTGAAAAATTACTTATATCTCCCTCTATAGCTAAGGCCTTTACTCCTTTAGCTTCTATTTCTTTTACTAATTCTTCCGCTTTTTCTTTATTACTTCTATAATTTATAACTATGTTAGCACCTTTTTCTGCTAGCTTTAAAGCTATGGCTCTTCCTATTCCTCTACTGGCTCCTGTAACTATAGCATTCTTACCTTTTAACACTTAATTCACTCCTTTAACTAAGCAATTATTAGAACGACTTATTGAATGTTATGTTGGATCTTCTCTACAGAAAGGGTATAGTGTATCCAACATACCTAAGTTAAAAACTAACTTTCTAAAGCAATTATAGCTTTTTCTAATGATTGCATATCTTCTATATTTACTACTTTTAATCTCCTGTTTACCTTTTTTACAAAACCACTTAAAACCTTTCCTGGTCCTATTTCTACAAATGTATCTACTCCATCTGAAACCATTTTATTAATAGTATGTTCCCACATTACTGAGCTCATTACTTGTTTCTTTAAAATTTCTTTTATTTCTTCCTTCTTAACATACTCAGCTGTAACATTTGTTATAAGTGGAACTTTTAATTCTTCTATTTTAACTTTTTCTAATTCATTATATAATTTTTCTGCTGCATCCTTTAGCATTGATGTGTGAAAGGGTCCACTTACATCTAAAAGTATAGCTTTTTTAGCTCCCTTTTCCTTCAATATTTCTACAGCCAGCTCTACAGCCTTTATTTCCCCGGCAATTACTATTTGGCCAGGACAGTTATAGTTAGCCACTTCCACTATTCCTGCTTTTGAAGCTTCTATGCAGCAGTCTTTAATTACATCTTTATCTAATCCAATAATAGCCGCCATAGTTCCTACTCCATATGGCACTGCTTCCTGCATAAACCTTCCTCTTTTTTTTACAAGCTTTACGGCTTCCTTAAACTCCATTGCCCCACTGCAAACTAAAGCAGAGTATTCTCCTAAGCTTAATCCAGCAAGCACATCTGGCTTAATACCTTTTTCCTCTATAGCCCTTAAGGCTGCTATACTTGTAGTTAATATGGCTGGTTGAGTATTTTCTGTTTTATCAAGTTCTTCCTTTGAACCTTCAAAACAAATATTGCTTATGCTAAAACCTAAAGCCTCGTCTGCATCCTTAAATACTTCTTTGGATACCTCAATATTCATAGCCAGTTCTTTTCCCATACTCCCATACTGGGCACCTTGTCCTGAGAACAAAAAAGCTATTTTTCCCATATTGCTACCTCCTGAACATCCTTTGAGTAAAACTTAAAGTTTAACTTGTAGTTTAAGCTCAAGTATAAACCACACTTCGCCCACCCTTTGAGCAAAGCTTAAAGTTTAACCTAAGGAATAACCTTGTAATATGCCATTACTTTTTTGTAATGTTTTTTACTATTTCCTCAGCTTCTGCAAACATCTCTTCAATAATTTCCTTACAGCTTCCTCTTTTAGATATAAGTCCTGCTATTTGACCAGCCATAACTGATCCACCTACCATATCTCCTTCACGAGCAGCTTTTCTTAAAGCTCCTGCCCCCAATTTTTCAATTTCCTCTAATGGGGCATTTTCTTTCTCTAAAGCAGTGTATTTTCTTGATAGTTGATTTCTAAGAATTCTAACTGGATGACCTGTACACCTTCCTGTAACTACTGAATCTATATCTTTAGCTGCTATTACCTTTTCCTTATAATTTTCATGCACAGTACATTCATCTGCTACTAAAAATCTAGTTCCCACCTGTACACCTGCTGCTCCTAGCATAAAGACTGCTGCTACTCCTCTTCCATCTCCTATGCCTCCAGCACCAATTACTGGTATATTAACTGAATCCACTACCTGAGGAAGTAAAGCCATAGTAGTTAGCTCTCCTATATGTCCTCCAGCCTCACAGCCCTCAGCTATTATTGCATCTGCCCCTGCCTTTTCCATTCTTTTAGCTAAAGCAGTGGATGCAACTACTGGAATGACTTTTATACCATGCTGTTTCCATATCTCCATATACTTGCCTGGATTTCCTGCTCCTGTGGTTACAACTTTTACTTCTTCTTCACAAACCAGCTGGGCTATTTCATCTGCATTTTCACTTAAAAGCATTATATTAACTCCAAAAGGCTTGCTAGTAATCTTTTTAGCCTTTCTTATTTCTTCCCTTACATAATCAGTTGGTGCATTTCCTGCTGCTATTATTCCAAGACCCCCTGCATTAGCCACTGCTGCTGCCAAGTTACCATCTGCAATCCATGCCATAGCTCCTTGAATTATTGGATAATCAATTCCTATCATTTCACAAAATTTTGTATGAAACATCATAACACCTCTATATTTTCTGCTATAATATATTTGAACTATAATACCTAAACTTTTTATTTATTTTATATTTGGGGAAATCTCTTTTGGTTTCCCTCTTTTTTATATTTTCCATTTATTTTATAAACAGAGCTCTTAGCTTCAGATGGAATTTTTACTCCATCTGAAGGTTAGAGATCGTTATCCAGGGACGTAGCTGACGTTATCTCCCACTTTGTTAGAAGTGGGAGTATTACGGCAGGTAGTCATCGGATAAACAGATTAACTGCTATAATACACCAAGCGGAATAGTTGTTACTAATTTATACCTTATATAAATACCAGCAATACTATTCCGTCTTGGATCTTTAAATATTCTTTTTTATTATTCTGTTTTTGATTCTACGTACTTAACTATGTCGCCTACTGTCTTCATATCCTCAATGTCTTCATTTGGTATTTCAATACCAAACTCATCTTCTAAAGACATAACAATTTCGAATATTTCTAATGAATCTACCCCTAAATCATCTGTAAATGTTGAAGATAACTTTACTTCCTCTTCATCTATTGATAATTGCCCTGCTATTATTTTTTTTATTTTTTCAAATACCATTTTTACTCCTCCTAAAATAATTAAATATTTTTATATGAAATTTTCTTTTTTATTAATATTAGCACCGTATAATTCTATAACATACCAAAAGCTACATCTTAAATTTCTAGTACATACTTTGTATTACCATTGTATAAGGCTATAACCCCAGGTAAGTCCTCCACCAAAGGCCACAAGTATAATCTTGTCACCCTTTTTTAAAAGTCCTTTTTTATTCATTTCATCTAAAGCTATTGGTACACTAGCACCAGAAGTATTTCCATATTTATTTAAATTAATGTAGAACTTACTCTCATCTACACCTAATTTTTTAGCTGCGAAATCTATTATTCTTAAGTTAGCTTGATGAGGAACTATATATTTAATATCTTCAATACTATATCCAGTGTTCTTAAGGGCTGCTGTTACACTATTTGCTATAGTAGTAACGGCAAATTTGAATATATCTTTTCCATTCATACCTATTTTTAAGTTTCCCTCTAGTTCTTTTTCTAACACTTCTTTTTCTATATATGGATTCTCCACAAAAGCTGTTTTACAAGTTAATGAGGACCATTTATCTCCTTCAGAAGCAATTTTTATATCCACTATAGCTTCCCTATGGCTGCTAGAAAGTACTGCAGCTCCAGCTCCATCTCCAAATAGTACACAGGTACCCCTATCTTTCCAATCTAATATTTTAGACAATACCTCTGCTCCTATAATCAATGCTTTTTTATATCTTCCGTCCTGCATAAAATTCCTAGCTATCTCCATAGCATATATAAATCCTGAACAAGCTGCAGATATATCAAAGCAAACTGCATTATGGACTCCTATTTTACTTTGAACCACGCAAGCAGTAGATGGAACAAAATAATCTGGAGAAGTGGTAGCTACTATCATCAAGTCAATTTCCTCAGCAGTTATGTTTGCATCCTCCATAGCAGATATAGCCGCTTTAGCTGCCAAATCTGAAGTATTTTCTCCCTCACTTATTCTTCTCTCTCTTATTCCTGTTCTACTAGATATCCACTGATCATTAGTATCCATTATTTTTGATAAATCATCATTACTTACAATCAATTCAGGAAGATAACTTCCTGTACCTATAATCTCTATACCATTCATTTTTATACCTCTTATCTAAAGATATTTTTTACAACTCTCCAGTACCCAGCACCTAGTACCTAAACAGTGCCTAACAAATACTACCTATGCAGATGATATTTTTCTTTAAAGAAATTGTTTAATTTATCTAAAGATTTTATTAGTATATCCTCTTCTTGTTCTGTTAATCCCTCTATAGTAGCTTTAACCATGTCAGAGTGAAATTTTTCATGTACCCTGTAGGCTAGTTTGCCTTTTCTTGTAAGAGCAATTTTTACTACTCTTCTGTCTATTTCATCCCTTTTTCTTTCTACATATCCCTTTTTAACTAAGTTATTTATGGCTGTAGTAAGAGTGCCCACTGTTATATCCAGTGTTTTGCCCACTTCAGTCATGGTTTTAGGCTCATACATACCTATAGCTTCTATAGTGTGTATTTCTGTAATAGATAATTCACTAAAAGCCCCTTCTTTTAGAGCTTTTTGCTCTATTTCCAATATATCATTAAAAGTTTCCACTAAAAGTTCATTTAAAACATTGAACGATTTTTTCATTTTTATCACCACCATTAACTTTGACCATCAAATATTTTGATAATCAAAGTATATACGAATTAGGTTTTTATGTCAATAAATTTTTTGATTATTCTTCTAATTTTACCCAAAACCATTAAAAATTAATCTTTTGTTCATAAATAAAAGACCGCATAACTTTAGAACCTAATTTCCAAAGCCACGCAGCCTTCTTTAAATTTATTAATTCAACTTTCGCAGTTATAAAATAAAAATATAAAATTTGCAGGTAAATAATACTTAGTTAGGTACTAGGTTCTAGGTGCTAGGTACTAGGTGCTAAGTGCTAGGTACTAGGTACTAGGTGCTAGATATAGTCACTATATTTAAAACACAAACTTCCTTAATATCACTTAACTACAACACCAACTCTCTAGCACACTAGCAAACTGGCACACTAGCCCACTAAATACGGCACACTAAATAAGCCCTCTCTCCACCATATCTGTCACCGCAAAAGTAGCCACATCATCCGCATACTTTCCTGGTCCAAAACCTGCATCATATCCTAACTCTTTAGCTAATTCGTGAGTTATTCTTGGTCCTCCACATATCAAAACTATCTTATCTCTTAAGCCTTCTGCCTCTAAAAGTTCTACAAGATTAGTTAAATTTTGAATGTGTACATTCTTTTGTGTTACTGTCTGTGATACCAAAAGCACATCTGCTTTTACTTCTATAGCTTTCTTTATAAAGTCTTCATTTTCCACTTGGCTTCCTAAATTATAAGCTTCTATCATCTGATATCTTTCAAGACCATAATGTCCTGCGTAGCCCTTCATGTTCATTACAGCATCTATTCCAACAGTATGGGCATCTGTACCTGTACTAGCACCTAATATAACTATTTTTCTCTTTATATGCTCTCTTATATAATCATCCACTTCCTCCATAGACATAGTGTCTACTTCTACAGATTGAACATGAATAGACTCATAATCTATAGTTTCTGTACAACTTCCGTATGCCACAAAGAAAGTAAAGTTTTTGTCTAATGCCTTATGATGAACTATAGAAGGCTCTAGCAAACCCATTTTTTTAACTAATTGCTTTGCTGCCTCTACTGCCTTATCTCCATCAGGCACTGGTAGTGTAAAGCTTAATTGTACTTTACCGTCATTCATGGTATCTCCATAAGGCTTAATTTTAGTTAAATCTAATGTTTTGTCAAATTCTTTTTTATCTGTTGAATACAAACCTGCGCTCATTATTTTTCACCCCCAAGCATAAGGTCTATAAATGGATTAAAGTATTTTGAGTCCTTTTGTACAACCCCTTCACGTCCTTTTCCACCATCTATAGGTCTCTTTATGTTGGCAAACTTACCTTTTTCTATGGTTGTAAATAAACCTTCCTTTTCTATATCTCTCAAAAGATTATATGCATTATTTAAAACTTCATCTGCTCTCTTTTGAATTATTCCTCCGTCCTTAAAGGTTATTTCACTTCCAAAATCCTTCATATTACTAAATATATATCTTGCATTTTCAATAGCCAAAGCTCTATCAGACATAAATGGAGTATGAATTGCCTCTGTTAACATTCCAAGTAAGTGAATCTTCTGTCCAGTCATTATCGTTACCATATTAAACAACGCATCTTGCACTTGACCTTTAAATATGTCTCCGGTCATAAATTTAGTTGGAGGCATGTATTTTAAAGGCGCCTTAGAAAATATTTCTCTTGCCATTTGAGCTTGAGATAACTCATATAGGAATCCATTTTCTAGCTCTGGATTCATTTCAAAAGCATGTCCTAATCCCTGCTGCTCTTCTGGTAATCCTGCCATCAAAGCAAATTGCTCATTTATAAATTGGGAAGCTAATACTGTATGAGCCTCTTCCACTGCATCAGATGTGGTTAAATAATTGTCTTCCCCTGTGTTTATAATTACTCCTGCATAACCATTTATAACCCTTGAGAAGAATTGATCTATCATGGTTCTCTTCATATTTATGTCTCTAAATAAAATTCCATATAAAGCATCATTCAGCATTACGTCAAGTCTTTCAATAGCTCCCATTGCTGCAATTTCTGGCATACAAAGTCCTGAGCAATAATTACAAAGTCTTATATATCTATGAAGTTCTTCTCCTACCTCATCTAAAGCTTTTCTCATAAGTCTAAAGTTTTCCTGAGTAGCAACAGTTCCTCCAAAACCTTCAGTGGTTTCTCCATATGGTACATAGTCAAGAAGGCTTTGTCCTGTAGTTCTAATAACAGCAATTACATCTGCACCTTGTCTTGCAGCAGCTACTGCTTGTGTTATATCCTCATGTATATTACCTGTAGCAACTATTAAATATAAATAAGGTCCTTCCTTATCTCCAAATTCCTTAAGCTTTTCTTCCCTTTTATTTCTATTTTCCTTTATTTTTTTTACATATTTTTTAGCTTCAGCAATTACTGCCATCTTTATTTCAAACTCATCATTCATAGGAAGCTTGGTTAAGTCTAATTCTCCTCTAGAAACCTTCTCTGCTATTTCCTGAGGAGTTAATTTAGTTTCTACCATAGCATTTCCTATAAAGTTAGCTGCCCCAATTGAAAGTCCATTGCCCTTTTTAATATTGTCCACTACTACATTTGGAAGTGGTACGTTTAATTCATCCACTCCATCTATTCCAAGTAATCTGCAAATAGTTCTCTCCACAGTTACTGTAGTATGTCTGTCTATAAAATCTTGTGTTTCCTTGGCAATATTTCTAGAGCATTCTCTGGCTTTATTTACAACTTCCCAGTTTAAATTTAATTTACTTTCCATGTTCCTCCCCCTTTTCATAAAATTTTTTTATTATGTCCACTATCCCATCTTCAATTCCCAGTAGTGTAGCTATATTTAGAGCATCCTTTGGTACCTTGTTCTTCCTTGATACCCTCTCCAACCTATAATCCATATGTTCTTGAATTATTTCTACAGATGCTCCCTTATTTAAATCTATCTTCCTCTTTAGAATTTCAAAATTCACATTTTTAAGTCCAATAACTTGATAATGAACCATTCCCTTTTCAACTACACCATCATAGTGAGTAGATATTAACGTCACTGAATTGAATTTTTTTAAATACCTACATAGAGCTTTTACAAGATAGCATCCCTCTTTAGGGTTTGTGCCTCTTGCAAACTCATCTAAAACAATAAATCCTTGCCATCTTTTAGCACATTCTATTACAGAATTAAGCCTTATTATTTCTGCCCCAAAAGTACTTAATCCCTTAGATATAGATTGCATATCATCTGATATAAATCCTATAAAATCTACAATTGGAATAATAGCTTCTTCGCAAAACACAAAAAATCCATGGCTTGCCAAAAACACATTCAAAACTGCTGTTTTCAGCGTTACACTTTTTCCCCCCATATTGGCCCCTGTTATAATAGATACACCTTCTCTTAAATCAACACTTATAGGTGTAAATTCTTTGCCTTTCTTTTCTAATAACTCTTTTATTTGAGGGTTCACTGCATTTTTTAAATTTATTCTCATTTCATCACATATAATTGGTTTTATTCCACCATACCTTATTGATAGCTTCCCCTTAGCCATCAATAAATCTAAAAATCCAATAATATAAATATCTTTATCTATTTTTTCCACATATGCGGCTAATTCTTTTGTCAGCCTTTTTCTTATTTTAAATTCTTCCCCATCTTCTAAAATTACATAATTTAACCGTTCTTCTTTTAACACTTTTATTTTTTCTTCATCTATCTCTAATAGTATTCTTTCTTCTAAAGCTCTTTTTTTATCTCTTATTTCTTTTAACTTACTAGAATAAGCATCATAAATGTAAAAAGTGGGCATGTGCTTGTTTTCCGGATCCAAAAGCTTAAAAGCACCACTTAAGTCCTCTAAATAAAGTTCTGGTATGTTTAACTGTAAATTGTTTAAAGCCTTAATTATATCATCAATCAAACTGCAAAAACTCTTAATTTCAAAGAGTTCTACGTCATCTAATATATTTAGTTCCCTACATCTTTTTATTGAATTTCTTATATCTTTCACCTTACAAAAGGCACATTCTATTTTTCCAAATTCCCCTTCATTGACTTGTAATCCCCTAATTATTTTCTCTAAATTATCTAGTTCGTATATAAGTTTTTCCTTGTCTTTTCTCTGGAAAGGCTTTAAATTCTTTTTTTTATCTCTTCCGTAACAGGTCATTACATTTAGCTCATCCATTATAAATTGAAACCCTACTTGAGCCTTTTGACTTTCATCTAAAAACCTCATTTAATCGCCTCCCATTACGTCTATAACTGGTATACTTACTTTCTTTCTAATTTTTTTTATAAATTCATCCCTAGAAAATTCATATCCATAAGGAGATGTAGGATTTACAGTTACACATATCACATTTATAGTGTTTACCCCTTTAATTTTTCCCCCTAATTTTTCAAACTTATGTAACGTATCTTTTTTTATAAATATTTTTGTACCATCTTCTACTAATATGGTTTTATCTCTAATTTTATCTGGGTATTTACATATATCCTCTAAAAACTTATCTGAAAGAATTCCTTTAACTACAATATATTTTGAATTTCCCCCTAATTTGTCTATCAACAACTTAGCTCCTTCTAAAGCCATTAAAACATCTATTTTTTCTATACTTCCATCCCCATTTATTATCCCCAACTTATAATTTTCATATATTAAATTTGCTTTCCTTCTTACTTCTTCATCATTAATTCCTTCTATTGATAGATTTTTCAGTGTATCCACTGTGCTCTCCACCACTTTATTCATGTCTCTATCTAAAGCTGCCCCCGTTGATAATATAGCAGCTTCTGTAATTACAGGACATGCACTGCTTTTTCTACTTATAGCACCATCAACCAAAACCATTTGGCATCCGAATTCCAAAAGTTTATGGCATACATATGATATATATGTATTTATTGAAGGTCCCCCTAGTTCTATATATCCGTCACTTAATGCTCTAACTATTATAACCTCTCCCATGGGTGTATTTATGCCCGTGGTATAAATAATCTCCCGCGTTATATCCCCGTTTAATAAACACTGCTTAGCTGTGGCTATCATAGTACCCTTTTCTACATATATTTTAGGTTTTTCCGTACTTGTTACCCTATCTACTTCTTCACCATCTCTTCCTATGGAAGTAAGTCCAAGGGAGAGCCTCCCCCTTGAACTATTTATTAAATGATTTAATACAGTAGTTTTACCTACGTTTTTATCCATACCTATTATGGATAAACTGTTGTATTTGTCTACAATGTCTAGTAGACTAATCTTCATTATGTTTCCCTCTTAAATTTCTTTCCAATCCTACAGGCTCCAATGCCATTTTTTCATCCTTTATAAGTGAAGCAACCCCTATAAGCTTATCTTTTCTCTTTTTCTCACATACTTCACAATGACATTCTGAATGATAATCTTTTGGTTCCTTGTAAGTAGTTATAACGCCTTCAAAGTTTCTAAGAATAACTCTATTTTCCCCTTGAGATATTACGTAGTTTGGCATTACAGGTATCTTACCGCCACCACCAGGTGCATCTACAACAAAGGTAGGAATACAGAATCCTGATGTATGTCCTCTTAATCCTTCCATTATCTCTATGCCTTTGGATACTGATGTTCTAAAGTGCTCAAGTCCCATAGACAAGTCACATTGGTAGATATAGTAAGGTCTTACTCTTATTTTTACCAATTCGTGAACTAGCTCTCTCATTACATGAACACAGTCATTTACACCCTTAAGTAAAACTGATTGGTTTCCAAGAGGTACACCTGCATCTGCTAATTTTGCACAAGCTCTTCTTGAATCCTCTGTTATTTCATTTGGATGGTTAAAGTGAGTATTTAACCAAACTGGATGATATTTTTTAAGCATATTTACAAGCTCATCTGTAATTCTCATAGGAAGAACTACTGGTGCTCTTGAGCCTATTCTTACTATTTCCACATGAGGTATTGCTCTTAATTTCTTTATTATATATTCCAAAACATCATCAGAAACTAAAAGAGCATCTCCGCCAGATAATAAAACATCTCTCACTGAAGGCGTATTTGCTATATACTCTATAGCCTTGTCAATTTGTTCCATTGGAAGAGACTTGTCATTATGTCCTGCAAATCTTCTTCTTGTACAATGTCTGCAATACATAGAACATTGATCTGTTATTAAGAAAAGTACTCTATCTGGATATCTATGCGTTAATCCAGGCACTGGTGAATCTGTATCTTCGTGTAATGGGTCAAGTAGGTCAGCCTCTGATTTGTGCAATTCTAAAGCTGTTGGAATTGCCTCTTTTCTTATAGGGTCAAAAGGATCATTAATGTCAATTAAAGATAGGTAATATGGAGTTATTGCCATTCTTAAAGTATTTGTACAAGTTCTAACTCCTTCCTCTTCTTCTGCAGTAAGAGGTATATATTTTTTAAGTTCATCAACATTTTCTATTCTATTTTTAACTTGCCATTTCCAACTATACCACTCTTCATCGCTTACATTCGGAAATAGTTCCTGCCTTCGATTTACCTTCAAGATAATTCCCCCTATTTATTAATTTATTTTTATATCCCCAATTTTATTGTTAATTTTTAAATGTCAAGCTCCTATAGGGAACTAGTTATTACTTTAGATATATCTTTCTTCAAATATTTTTCTTAAAGTTTCACTTTCTCTTAATTCTTGTAATGTTATTTCTGCATGGTCTTTAGTATATCCGTTTCCTACTATCATTGTAACATCTTTTCCTACGCCTTCTGCTCCAAGTGCTGCCTTTGTAAAGCTTGTAGCCATTGAGAAGAAGTAAACTACTCCATTATCTCTAACTGGTAATATACAAGACATTTCAGTGTTTGGTATATTTACGCAGCTTATAGATATATCCACTTCTTTTCCTTTATTAGCTTCTAATGTTTTATTTAAAACAGCCATTGGTTCTTGTGCACTAGCTAATATAGCTTTGTGACAGAATCCCCATTTTACTAAATTATCTGCCTGCTCTTGTTTTCTTACTAAAGCTATTACATTACCAGTTGGTCCAACTCTTTTTTTAGCTTCATAGCAACAAAGCATTCCTGATTTACCAGCAGCTCCTAATACTAAAACGCTGTCTCCTGGTTTTACTAATTTTGCAGTTTGAGCTGGTGCTCCTGCTACGTCTAAAGCTGCAAGTGCAAGATTCTCTGGCATATCATCTGGAAGTTTTGCATATATTCCACTTTCAAATAATATTGCTTGGCCCTTTATATCCACTCTATCTATTTCTGGTTTAACATCTAATATTTCTTCAATTTTTAATGGAGTAAGTGATAATGAAACTAGAGAAGCTATTTTGTCCCCTACTTTTAAATCTCTATCTTTTAAATCTTCACCTATTTTTGCAACTGTACCTATAAACATTCCACCTGAACCTGTTACAGGGTTTTGTTGCTTTCCTCTTTCCCCTACTATTTCCATTATTTTAGCTTTTATTTTTTCTATGTTTCCCCCTGCTTCTTCCTCAATTTGTGTAAAACTTGCTGAGTCTATATTTAGTGATTGAACATCTACTAATATTTCATTGCTGTATATCTCCATATTGTTGTCAATTTTATAAGCCGCTTGAGTTAATACTCCTTGTGGCTCAAGTACTCTGTGAGAACCGTATTTACATCCTTTTTTCATGATAAATCCCCCTTATTTTTTTAATCCTAGTATTTCTCTTGCCTCATCTGGTGTAGCTATTTCTCTTCCAAATTCCTTTGCAAGTCTAACAGCTTTTTCTACTAGCTCTGCATTGGATTTAGCAAGTACGCCCTTTGATAAATACACATTATCTTCAAATCCAACTCTTACATGACCACCCATTAATATAGCCATAGCTGCCATTGGGAATTGATTTCTGCCTATACCAGATACTGTGAAGGTAGATCCTTCTGGTATGCTCCCTGCCATAAACACAAGATCTCTTGGCTCTGCGCTTATTCCACCATTAACTCCCATAACGAAATTAAAATGCATTGGAGTCTTTATATATCCCTTCTTACAAAGCCTTTTAGCCATGTCTATCATACCTTTGTCAAAAACCTCTACCTCTGGTTTTATTCCTAAGGCTATCATTTTTTCCCCAAACTCTTTTATGGTATTTTCAGTGTTTACGAATATTTCATCTCCACCAAAATTGCATGTACCACAATCCAATGTAGCCATTTCTGGCTTTAACTCTGTAGGTTGCAGCCTTTCAGCATTTGTCATGCCCACAGCTCCTCCAGTAGATGGTTGTACGATTACATCAGGACATCTTTTCTTAATTTCATCTATACACGCCTTAAATCTTTCTTTTGATTGAGTTGGTGTGCCGTCATCTTCTCTAACATGTAAATGTATTATGCTTGCTCCTGCTTTATAGGCTTTTTCAGCCTCATCTCCTATTTCCTGCACAGTATAAGGTATTGCAGGATTGTGTTCCTTTGTAACTTCTGCCCCACATATAGCTGCCGTAATTATAAGTTTTTCCAATGTATACACCCCCAAGTTAGTGGGCTAGGGGACCAGTGGGCTAGGGGGCTAGTATAAAACTTAACCTTCTAGCTAATTACTACACTGGGCCACTAGCTAACTACACTATAATTATTTTTACTATTTAACTTATTATTTAGCTCAACCTTCGCACATAAATTTCAAGCTCTACATTAGATTAATAAGCGTTTTTAATTTATAACTGCCAAAGTTGAATTATTTACTTTCTTTGCTTGTCCTTTGGAACTACGCAGGTTCCACTGGCTTTACATACAACTATAGGCTCTTCTAAAACATCTGCTGCAGAGTCATTTAAGTCTGTTCTTGGCACTATAACCTTTCTTGCTTCGAAAACCATTTTTCTTGATGAGTTTCCTTCGCTTACTATTTCCCCTTCTGCTTCTATATAGTCACCAGCATAAACTGGAGCTAAAAATTCTACGCTGTCATAAGCTCTAAATAGTCCTTCATCTCCATCGTGTTTTATTAAAAGTTCTGTGGCCACATCGCCAAAAAGTTGCAACATTCTTGCCCCGTCTACTAGATTTCCACCATAATGAGCATCATGGCTGCTCATTCTCATTCTTATTAAAGCCTTCATTTCCATACCCCCAAGAAAATTATTAGTTTTGTAAAATATAAAAAGCTATTTATGCAATGAAAAGATTTTAATGTCTTTTTCATTACATAAATAGCTCTTCATAACATAAGTCATGACAATTAAGAAATATTTACACTTCTTAACCAAAGATTTATTCAAGAACAAATAAAACTTTTCGGCAGATAAGCCCTTCATTTTTAACCTTGAAGGTTCTTCTTCTTAACATTTAAAAATTACCGCAAATCTGCTCCTCTATTTATGTACATTTTTTAGTTTGTTTTTTAATTCACAATAACATTATAATATTAGCCTCTCTTCTAGTCAATATATTTTTCAGAAAATTAAAATGTTTAACACTATTTAGAAAAGATTAATTATTAAAACTAGTGTTCAATAAAATTAGCCCTTGTATAAAAGCAAGGGCTAATTCTACTATATTTATTTTTACTGTTTATCTTCTTTTTTCGCGAGCAGATTCATTCTTGCCTAATTTTTTTGATTCGTTATTTGCACCTATTTCCTTTGACATTTCAACTTCCATGTCTCTCATTTCTGATTTTGTTTTTGGGTTTACCTTTTTATTATCCTTATTATTTTTATTATTTTTATGTGCCATGAATTTTGTTACAGATTATGCTATGCAAGCATCTGTAACCATCCTCCCTTCATTTATGTTTTTATAGTTCTAATTTTCCCTAAAAACATAAAAATATGCACAAAAATAATATTTAATCCCTACTTATTATTTTATATATTTATTGCAGCTGAACTTCCTAGCATGGATACTACAAATCTCTTCCATTACCTATAAAACATAAAGATAGCATGTCCGGCCCTGTATGTGAAGCTATAACAGGTCCTACAAAATTTATCATAGTATCCTTAACTCCAAACTCTTCTTTAACTGTCCTCTCTAGGTTAGTTGCATCCTCTACACAATCCCCATGACTTATCATGATTATTTGATTCTCAGGTTCTTTAGCTCTTTCCTCAAACTTTTCAAGAAGATACTTTATAGCCTTTTTTCTTCCTCTAACATTTGTTACATTTATAAGTTTTCCCTCATTATTTATAAATATAATAGGATTTATTTTCATCAATGTACCTATGGTTGCAGCTGTAGCAGATATCCTTCCACCATATCTTAAATGCTTCAATGTTCCCACCATAAACCAGTGATTTATATTTAATTTATTATTTTCAACCCATTTTATTATTTCTTCCCTTGAACATCCTTTTTTCATCATCTCTACTGCATTATATACCAATATTCCTTGGCCTATACATGCACTCTTACTGTCTATTATAGTTATATCCGCATCTTTATATTCCTCAAGTACACTTTCCTTAGCCATATTGGCACTATTTATTGTTCCACTTATAGCAGAAGACATGCCTATATATATGATAGATTTACCCTCTTTTATAAACTTAGTAAAAACTTCAGTAAACTGATATACATTTACTTGAGATGTAGTTGGCATCTCACCATTTCTTAATCCATCATAAAACTGCCTATAAGTAAAGGTTTTTCCAAAATCATCTTTGTAATCAGAATTATTAAAATGACAAGTTAAACTTACAAAAGGTATATTATTTTCTTCAATATACGATAAAGGTAAATCACAACTTGAATCTGTCATTATTATAAAATCCATAAAACCTTCTGCTACTCAAAATATGGTCAAATGTATCCATATTGAGATTATTACTGCTTCAATGTACTCTGCTTTGCCGAAGCTACTACAGTTTGTATAGCACTCCACAGTCGTTAATTCCCCAAATAGCCTTGGGTACATATATAAGTGCTTGTTTAATTAAGCTATCTTATATTCTTTTGCATTAGCTAAATTTATTGAAGCATTTAAATCTCTATCAATAGAAAGTCCACAACTGCATTTATAAACTCTATCAGATAGTTTTAAATCTTTTTTATATGCTCCACAACAACTACATATTTTACTACTAGGATAGAATCTATCAACTATCCTTATTTCAATATTGTTTTGCTTGGCTTTTGAAATAAGCTTACTTCTAAATTCATAAAACTTCTGCCCAGCAACTGTTTTAGCTAAATGTCTATTCTTCATCATTCCACTTACATTTAAATCTTCGATAGTTATAAAACTTGGCTTTTGTTTTATTAACTCACTTACCGTTTTATTTATATAATCAGTTCTTATATTTGTAAGTCTTTGATGAAGTTTTTGCACCTTGACTATTTGTTTTTGGATATTTTGACGAGTAGCTTCTCCTTTCTCAATATTATTTCTTAATTTCAAGCTCTCATATTTCCTTGAAAGCTTTCTTTGCTCACGTTTTAGTTTCTTTTCTGCTTTTTTAACTCTTTTAGTTTTGTTAATATTCTTTTTAGTTAAGCCATTATTACAAATTGCAAAATTCTTTAATCCAAGGTCTACGCCTATTCCTTCTGAATAAGGTTTATTGTCTAATTTTATAGCTTCTTCAACTAAAATTGAAACAAAATATCTATCTGCTTTTTGGCTTACTGTACCACTTTTAACTATAGCGTTAACTGGAATGTATCCAAATTCTTTTAATCTAACCCAACCTAAGGTTGGAACTTTAACCCTATGTCTTTCAATAGCCCAATCTGTTTTATTATTCTTTGGAAAGTAAGCTTTAACATCTTGGTTTTTCTTTTTCTTAAATTTAGGAAAGCCGCTTTCCCCTTTAAAGAATTTCTTGAATGCTTTTTCTCCATTCATAATGGCTTGTTTAGTAGCTTTGGAAGACACTTCTTTAATCCAAGCTTTGTCAGGATTATTAGGAATATATTTGTTATTAAGCCATTTAGAAAAATCCATACCACTAATAAATTTTTTCTCTTTTTCGTAAACTTCTTTATTATGAGCAATATAAAAGTTGTATATAAACCTACTTACACCAATAGTTTGATGAATTTTAGTTATCTGTTCTTCTGTTGGTTTAATTTCTATTTTGTATGCTTTTTTCAACTTCTTCATCTTCCTTTATCTTTTTCTTATATTTTCTTTATATTGTTCATAAGTATAATATCTCCTATTTGTTGGTGTTCTAAACGCTTTTAATATTACTTCGTTATCCCATCGTTGCAATGTTCTAATTGATACATTAATTAATTCTACAAACTCATTTGGTTTATAGTTATTATTTTTCAAATGTACTCACTTCCTTTTCGTAAGCACATTTTACTATTTCTAAGTACATCTGTATATACTTTTAGCAACTAAAGGTATCCTCCTTTTATGTAAATTTATTATTATATAATTACATTATATAGCAATTTTAAACAATTTCAAAATATTATTATCTGAATTTACACAAATAAGGGACTGTGGCATTAAGAAATTCATATACAGTATATTGGTTTGAAATTTAATATCAAACTCAATGTGTTGTAAAATTTATTCTTAATGCAACAGTCCCTATGTATTACTTTAGATATTCTATTGGATTTATAGGTGTTCCATTTTTTCTGACCTCAAAATGCAAGTGGGGACCAGTACTTCTTCCAGTGTTGCCTACCTTTGCAATTATATTATTTTCTTCTACCTTATCCCCTACTTTAACTAATAATTCATTGCAGTGTGCATATCTAGTTTCTAATCCATTACCATGATCGATTATAACTATTTTGCCATATCCATCCTGCCACCCTGAAAAGGTAATAGTTCCCGCATAAGCTGCATATATAGGGCTTCCTATGGCAGAAGCTATATCTATTCCATTATGCATTCTCCCCCATCTCATACCAAATCCAGAGCTTATACTTCCTCTAGATGGTTTGGAAAAACAAGTTGCTCCTAGCACTGCTGGATTTTTGGAACCTACTACTATGATCTTATCCTTGCTACTTTTTATAACTTTTTCACCTATAAATTGTCTATTTACTATCTTTTCATTTTTAACAGTTACTTTAGAATATACATCTTTTAATCCCTTTTCCCCTTGCTGTTTAATTTCTCTTTTTCCCTTTAACATTTGATCTGATGCCTTCATTACTGTGCTTGGCATAATCTCTTTTCTTTCTTCTACTACGGATGTAAACTCTACATTTATAAGCTTATGCTTATTTAAAATCGCTTTAGCAATCTTTTCTCTAGAAGCTTTTTTATCTATACAAATTTTACTTAAAGGTACTCTACACTTTTTTAGCTTTACATTGTCTATCTTAAAATCATTTATACTCTTTAATTTTAATATTTCTTTGTATTTATTTTTAACTTCTTCCTTAGCAAGGTTATATTCTTTTTCATTGTCTAAAGAACCTAAATATTCTTCTTTACAAAATACTCCATAGGTTTCTACTGTCATATTAGTATTTTTAAAGAAATTATTTATTATACTTTCCTCACAGGATAACCCCCTTCTTTTTAAATTCATTTTTAAAACTATGGTATCTTTTCCGTTTTTATTGGTAAATCTTCTATCTATTCCTTCATTTATCTTCTTTTCTAATTTAGTATAGGTTTTTTTATTCTTAACTATCCCTATACTATTGCCATTTAATAATACTTCATAAGACTTATTACTAAGTATGTTATAATATAATAAGCATACACAAATAGCAATAAAACCTATGCTAATATATTTTTTGCTTTTTTTACTCAAAACTTTTACCGTCTTTTCCTACATAGTATATATCTTAATTATATTATGCAGACTTAACGGTCTTCAGCTCCTTTCACAATTAATTTTAACCTTTTAGGTTAATTATTTATTTAGTCACTTTCTTAATATGCCCTAAAAATGAAATTTTTATTTAAAACAACAAATTTATCATTTGATATTTTAAAGATTTTGAGTTAAAATTCATTAGCAAAGATTATAATATTTTTATTTTGCAAAATTAACATATGTAATATATAACATTGTATAAATTAGGAAGGATTGATTTTCCATGGGTACTTTCGTTTTCAAAAATAAAATTTATGAATATACGCCTGTAAGTAACATTTTTATAGAGAAATATATGCCTAAAGCTAGAGGAGAATTTGTTAAAGTATACCTTTTAGGATTAAAATACTGCATTTCTGGAGAATTAGGAGTAAATTCCTCCATGATGGCATCTACATTAAATCTTCTAGAAAGCGATATAATGAATGCTTTAAACTACTGGAATGACGAAGAAGTAATAAAGCTAATACCTATAGATAATATGGGTAACTTCAATATAGACTTTTTAGATTTAAAGAGCAGCGGTGAAGAGGAGGATGTAGAGAAGGTTAATTTATTACAAGAACTAAATAAAAGCTCCATAAAAGATATGCTTCAAGACATAGAAAAACTTGTGGGAAGACCTCTATCCCCTAGGGAAATGACTATGTACTTAAGTTGGCAAAAGGACTTTGGATTTACTCCAGAAATAATACTTCTCTTAATTCAATATTGTATTTCAAAGGGAAAAACAGACTATAGATATATAGAAAAAATAGCCATATCTTGGAATGATGAAAATATAAAAAATGTAGAAGATGCTCAAACTTATATAAAGAAACACGAAGATAAGTGGATTAAGATAAAAAAGATACTTAACTATCTAGGTATCAAATCCACAGATATTATGAAGCCTCAAGAGCAAATGATAGATAAATGGATAAATGTATATAAATTTAATTTAGAAATCATATATAAGGCTTGTGATATTTGCTTTGAAAGAATAAATAAAGCTGACTTTAAATATATAGATGGAATTCTAAATAGCTGGTTCAAGGAAAACATAAAAACTTTAGAGGATATAGAAAAAAGAGATAAGAAAAAAACTAGTTCCTACTCACCAGCTAAGAAAACTTCGTATAATAATGCTAAAAATAGCACCTTCAACGATTACTCTCAACGTCAATATGACTACGATGAGCTAGAAAAAAAATTATTAGGATGGGATAATGAATGATTAACGCATACCAATCTCAAATACTAAAAATGTATGAAAGCATAAGAGAAAATGAAGAGAAAGCCTTAAAAAGCAGAAAAGAAGAAGTATACAATAAAATACCTAAAATAGATGCCCTAGAAAAAGAAATAGCTAGGCTTTCTATACACTTATCCATAAATATATTAAAGGATGTTGAAAATAGAGAAGGGTACTTAAAGAATTTAAAAGAAAAGATAACGGATTTGAGAGTTCAAAAAACAGAGCTTTTGGTTTCCTCTGGATACCCACTGGATTATTTAGATATGCATTATAGATGTACTAAATGCAATGATACAGGCTTTATAGGAAATAGAAAATGTTCATGCTATAAAAGGTATCTAATTAAACTATATTATAAAAATTCTGATCTAGAAACATCCTTTAAAAAAAATAATTTCGATAATTTTAACCTAAACTTATACAGCACTAAAAAAACTGATACAGAAGTAAAGAGTCCTAGAAAAAATATGGAGGAAATATTCCTTAGGGTAAAGTCTTATTTAAAAAGCTTCTCACAAGAAGATACTAATTTATTATTTTATGGTAATTCAGGCACCGGAAAAACCTTTCTATCTCATTGTATAGCTAAATGGCTTATAGATAGAGGCAATTTTGTTGTATATAGAACTGCAAAAGAATTAATAGAGACCTTACGTGATGCCCGCTTTAATGAAAACAAAACACTGGAAGACTTAATATTAAACTGTGACCTACTTATAATAGATGATTTAGGCACGGAACAAATAACGGATTTTTCTAAATCTGAATTATTTAATTTAATAAACTGGAAGCTTTTAAAGGGAAAAAAAATGCTTATTTCCACAAATTTATCTCTAGAAGAACTTTCTAAACACTACTCAGAAAGAATTACTTCAAGACTATTTGGTAATTTTGAACTATATAAGTTTTATGGTGACGATATACGTGTAAAAAGAAATTTAAAAGAAATACGTTAGTAAAATATACTTAACTCAACTTTCGCATATAAATTCTAAGTGCAAGGTAAGAAGTAAGAATAGGTAAAAAGTAAGAACTATTACTTACAAATTAATTATAAAAAACTCTTAGAGTTTTATCCTTAACTCTTACTCCTTACTTCTTACCTAATACCTATTGCTTACCTGCAAATTCTATATTTTTATTTTATAACTGCGAAAGTTGAATACTTAACTTATTACATATATCTCAATACATTTATAAAAAATATTACCTAGTATCTATGATGTTCTGTATTTATATGTAGCATTATAATTTATATGTAGTGTAATATTTTTTTGCAAAAAAAACAAAAAATTCTAAGTAAGTATTTCCTTACTTAGAATTTTGGAGCTGGCAATAGGAATCGAACCTACAACCTGCTGATTACAAGTCAGCTGCTCTGCCAATTGAGCCATGCCAGCTTATATGGCGACCCAGAAGGGACTCGAACCCTCGACCTCCGGCGTGACAGGCCGGCACTCTAACCAACTGAGCCACTGGGCCATATATATTTTTTAAATAAGTGGTGGGCACAACAGGGCTCGAACCTGTGACCCTCTGCTTGTAAGGCAGATGCTCTCCCAGCTGAGCTATGCGCCCACATATGGTGACTCCTAGGGGAATCGAACCCCTGTTACCACCGTGAAAGGGTGGTGTCTTAACCGCTTGACCAAGGAGCCTTACTATTTATCAACGCTTTTATCAAGCTGGTCTGTCGCGCTGACAAATAATATAATACAAGATTATTTACCATATGTCAACATGTTTTTTAAAAAATTTTTTTAGCTCTTTTTATTTTTTTTAATTTTTGCTGAAATATAGTAAAAAAAGCCGTTCTAGCCTCTTCTCTCTACCCATCCTATACTTTCCATTATAATAAGAGCCGTATCTTCTATAGCCCTTTGAGTTACATCTATGACTCTACAGCCGAGCCTTTTAAACACCTTATCTAAAAAATCGAACTCCTCTAAAATTCTCTCTTCATTGGCATAATTTAAATTAAAATTATCTCCACCAAATTTTAAAAGTCTGTGCTTTCTAATTTCTATAAGATCCAATGGATTTATTGTAAGACCTATTATTTTCTTTTTATCTATTTCATATAACTCATTTGGCACCGGAACTTCTGGCATTAGGGGTACATTAAGTGCTTTTATACCCTTATTAGCTAAATACATACATAAAGCTGTCTTTGAACTTCTAGAAAGCCCTACTATAACTACATCTGCATTCTTTATTCCACTTACATCTTTACTATCATCATACTGTACAGCGAACTGCATAGCTTCAATTTTTTTATAATATTCATTATCAATATTCCATACGGCCCCTGGCTCATATATAGGTTGCTCTCCAGTAATTTTAGCTGCTATATTCATACAAGGGCTTAGCACATTATAAACAAATATACCTTTTTCTATACATCTTTGCACTAGAAAGTCTCTTATCTCTGGCAAAATTATATTTGAAATCACCATGCATTTTTCTGGAGAATCTATGGTATTCATAAATTCATAAACATCTTCTAATGTCTTTATGTATGGGACTCTTTTTACATGCATTTTCACTTTAAATTGACTAGCTGTAGCCTTAGCCACCAGTTCTGCTGTTTCCCCTATAGAGTCAGAAACGGCGTATATTTTAAACATATTGCGCCCCCTTTTTTTATAATATAAATTTCATAGCTTTAAAATTTTAATTATTTTTTTATTTAAATGTATATAATTGTATTTTCCTACATAAATTTTAATCTCTATACTAGATTAATAAAGGTTTCTAATTTAAAATTTAGAATGCAAAATTAATGAGTTTTATCCTTTCAGTTAAAAATGAATTAAAGGGTTTTTAAATAAAATAAATAACACATATTATTTCATACCTGATAATTGTACTAAAGCACAATCCTCTATAGCGATTATATTGTTTTCTCTACAATAATTAAGAATTTCTTCACTTTCTGCTCCCGGCTGAATTAATACTTTATTGATAATTAAAGACTTTGCTTCCTTAAGTATTTCTAAGCCTAAAGCAGGGTTTATGCATAAATCTATAACTTCTATTTGGAAAGGTACATCCTTTAAACTTTTATAAACGCCTTCTCCCTCTTTCTTAGGGTGAACTCCCACTACCTTAAAACCTTTACTTTTTAATTTATCCAAAATTCTATATGCATATTTACTTTGATTTATAACGTCACCTACCACTACCCAATTTTTGTAATTTAATAATTCACTCGCTACCATAGCCTCGCTTGATTATTGATATTTTATATTACAAATGCTTATCAAAAATCAAGCTTTTCACCGCCTCTCTTTATTATATTTATGTTTATTATATCCTAATTTTTTTACTTGTATCAATGATGTACTTTTATATTTAAAAATTTAATTGATACAAAATTAAGCCATTATTGCATATTCAAATACTTTCATTGAAAAAATATTATAAAATAATTATAATTAAGCTAAATAGGATAAAATATTATTTGTATACTTTAAAGCTTGCAGTTACCCTTCAAGCTTTTTTCTATAAATATCCAAAAGGAGCGATTAATTTTGAATTACGATATTATAATAGTAGGGGCTGGAGCCTCTGGTATCACTGCTGCCATCACAGCTAAAGACATGGGCTGCAACGTAGCAATTTTAGAAGGCAGTGATAGAATAGGTAAAAAAATACTTACCACAGGAAACGGCAGATGCAATATAACTAATGAAAATATAATTCCTTTAAGATATCACAGCAATAATCCTAATTTTTTTGTAGATGTTTTAAATGAGTTTACATATAAAGATACTATTAACTTTTTTTACTCTCTAGGGCTTCCTTTAGTAACCCTAGATGAGGGCAAAATGTACCCTATGAGTCTTCAGGCCTCTTCAGTTTTAGATGTGCTTAGACTTGCCCTAAGTGAAAAAGATATTCCCCTTCACTTAAATACAAAAGTTAAAGATGTAAAATCTAATAAAAATGGTTTTAAACTATACTGTAGCAATGGCGAAATATTCCAATGTAAAAAACTAATAATAGCTACTGGTGGAAAATCTGCAGCTAACACTGGTTCAGATGGTTCTGGATTTAATATATCCAAATCTCTAGGCCATCATATAATAAATCCTGTACCAGCCTTAGTGCAGCTTAAACTTCAATATAATCACTTAAAAGCCCTATCAGGAGTAAAATTTGATGGTTTTGCAGAAATTTTTGTAAATGGTAAACCTATGAGAAAAGAATTTGGAGAAATACTTTTCACAGACTACGGCATATCAGGCCCTCCTATTTTACAACTAAGCAGAACTGCTTCTTATAATTTAGATAAAAAAAATGAAGTTATATTAAAAGTAGATCTTATGCCTAATTTCTCTAAAGAATCTTTAATAGAGTTTTTAGAAAATCATTGGGGAACTTTTAGCTATAGAACTGTACAAGAATCTTTTATAGGAGTAATAAATAAAAAAGTAATACCTATACTTTTAAAAGAAGCCGGAGTTACAAACATACATAAGCCTTGCTGGGACTTAGATTGGAAAGAAAAAAATAATATATTTACACTGCTTAAAGAATGGGCTTTCACCGTTATAGACACAAACGGCTTTAAAAACGCCCAGGTAACCGCAGGAGGCATAGACACCACTGAAGTTAATCATAGCACTTTAGGGTCTAAACTTATACCTAATCTCTACTTCTGCGGAGAGGTTTTAGATGTGGATGGTGATTGTGGCGGATTTAATCTGCAATGGGCATGGAGTTCTGGAATTGCAGCTGCCAAAAGCGCCGGAAAATAAAAATGTTACGACACAAAATTCTTATAATTGACAATGGGCAATTGACAGTTGACAATGATGGATGTTTTACCAATACATACAAGACACTTATGATATATATGGAAGTAAATTGTTACAAATATAAGAAAACTAAAGATATTATAGCTTGTTTTGAAAAGGTGTATGAGAAAGATAGTGTTTGTTATATGGATGTCTTTATCGCTATTGAGAGTTGATTTTGTTTAAATGAAAAGAGCCTTTAAATATAAAATAAAAAATATGTATGTTTATTTTTTATAGAAATTTGATATAATATAAATAAGAAAAGCTTAGTGCTGGTAACACTAAGCTAAGTTTTAGAACGTTTTAAGTTTTAGTGCTATTGGATTGATTAATTAAAACAATATAATCAGATGAAAAGGCACAACTATTCTTGGTGGGATGTAGTGCTTTTTTCATTTGTTTTAAATTTTAATTTAAAACATTTAATACTTATGTTAAATTCAAAATCTAATTCTTTAGAATTTGAATTTAGAGCTTTAACTATAAAAGGAAAATTTTTCTTCGTTGCATTACGAAAAATTTTAGAATTTAAAAAAGATAAATAACATAATTTCACGTTGTGAAATTATGTTGTCTTTTTTGGGGTTTAATTTAAATCTTTTATTGGCGACAGCCAGACTTAATATATAAATGAGTAAATTTCATATTTTATAATCATTGATTTTACTAACTTTTTTATTATTCAAAAAGGAAATTCACCCCAAAATGTCGAATATTTAAGTAGCACCCAAAATAAACAACAAAAAGGAGTGAATACT
>NZ_CABDWS010000028.1 GCF_901447495.1 Haloimpatiens lingqiaonensis | reverse complement strand
AATTTATTTTACATAGTTGACATATTTTTGATAATATGGAATATTGACATTAATAAATTTCAATATATTTCAAAAGGGGGCATTAAATTGAAAGGTAAAAAATTATTAGCAGTAGTACTTGGGGCAACACTGTTAGCATCAGCAGCTTTAGTGGGCTGTGGAGAAAAGAAACCAGCAAGTAATAAAGATGATGGAAAAACAGTAAAAATGGATAAGGATCAATACTTAAACTTTAATTTAGGTGCTGAACCAAAATCACTAGATGTATCAAGATCTAATGATATTTACTCATCTCAAATATTCTCTGAAATATATGAGGGTTTAACAAGAGTTGAACAGGATAAAGATGGAAAAGACGTTGTAAAACCTGCCGGAGCAAAGGAATGGAAACATAATGAAGATGGAACAGTTTGGACATTTACTTTAAGAGATTACAACTGGACTGATGGTAAACCAGTTAAAGCTCAGGATTTTGAGTATTCTTTAAAGAGAACATTAGCACCAAAAACTGGTTCTAGTTATGCTTTCTTGTTGTCACCAATAAAAGGTGCTGATGAGTACAATGCAGGTACAGGTAGCGCAGATGCAGTAGGAGTAAAGGCAGTAGATGATAAAACTCTAGAATTTACATTAAAACAACCATGCCCATATTTCCTAGATTTAACTTATTTCAAATTGTTCTTACCACAAAGGCAAGATATAGTTGAAAAACACGGTGAAAAATATGGTACTGAAGGAAATACATTAGAAGTATTCTGTGGACCTTTTACATTGACAAAATGGACTCACCAAAACGAAATAGTTCTAGAAAAGAATGACAAGTATTGGGATAAAGATCAAGTTAAGCTTTCAAAAGTTAACTTTAAAATAATTAAAGATGAATCAGCTTCCTATAATGCATTATATAGCGGACAAATAGATTCTTTGGGAGTTTCAAAGAAGGAATGGATAGAGAAATATGAGAAGACTGGAAAATTCGATAACTTAAAAGGTTTCTTACCATCATCAGGTTATGTATTCTTTAACCAAAAGGATAAATTGTTCTCTAATGCTAATGTAAGAAAGGCATTTTCACTTGGATTTACTAGGGATGACTATGCTGAAGTTATAACTAAGGGTAAAAATGCTCCAGCATATGCATGGTGTCCACCATCAGTACAATTAAATGGAAAAGACTTTAGAGAAACAGTTGGCGAAGAACCAATAAAGAAATTATCTGAAGAAAATCCAGATCCAAAAGAATTACTTAAAAAAGGATTAAAAGAATTGGGAATGAATGAAGATCCAACTAAATTAACAGTTAATATATTGTTCCCAGGAACAGACCAATGGTATAGAACTCTTGCAGAATATGAACAAGAAATGTATAAAAAGACTTTAGGTGTAAATATAAAAGCTGAATATGTTGAATGGGGAGTATTCCAAAAGAGAACAGATGAATTACAATATCAAGTAGCTAGTATGGGATGGACAGGAGACTATAATGACCCTAATACATTCTTTGATATGTGGATGGCAGATGCGGGAATAGTTCCAACAGGCTGGTCAAATAAGAAATATGATGATTTAATTAAAAAGGCTATGAGCTCATTAGATGAAAAGGAAAGGGTTGAAGCTTATAAAGAAGCAGAAAAAATATTATTAGTAGAAGATGCAGTTATAGCTCCAACTACTTATTCAAAGAAAAATACCTATAGATATAAATATGTTAAGAATTTAATGACTCCATTATTTGGTAGTGGCGTAGAATGTAAATATGCGTATACTGATGGTAGAAGTAAATAAAAAGTAAATAAAAAGTAATTATTAAAAAGAGTACCTTAGAGTAATTTAAGGTGCTCTTTTGTTATTATAAAATAAAATGTAAAGCTGCTATCTTATTATTAATAAATTAATTACTCAACCTTCGCATATGAATTTTAAGTTCTACACTATATAAGGCAAGAGATAAGGCAAGAGATAAGGTTCTAGGTACTAGGTGCTAGGTGCTAGGTAATAAGTAGGGAGTACTACTTACCTACAAAGTGTATATTTTTATTTTATAACTGCGAAGGCTAAATTAATTATAAAAAAAATAAGTAAAAAAAGTGTCTCAAAGTTGTAAAAAAAATTTGACAATTGTAAAAGTGTATGATATATTTATAAAAACAAACAAAAATTAGTAAGTGATTCCTATTGAAGTTAATTATTCCAATAAAATCATTGGTAGATAAAAGCAGTAATGTTTAAATTAGATTTTAAAATTAATAATTATAATTATTAATTTTATAATACATAAATATAAATAATGAGGGGGCTTTTAAATGAAAAGTAAGAAATTATTAGCTTTAGTGTTAGGAAGTACTGTTCTACTTTCATCTGCTATAGCTGGATGTGGGGAGAAAAAAACAACTGATAATAGTAAAGATTCAGCATCAGCAGAAAAAATGGACAAGGATCAGTATTTAAACTTTAACTTGGGGGCTGAACCAAAATCTTTAGACCTTGCAAAATCAAATGACGTTTATTCTTCTCAAATACTTGGAGAGGTATATGAAGGATTAACAAGAGTTGAACAAGATAAAGATGGTAAAGACGTTATAAAACCTGCAGGGGCAAAGGAATGGAAACATAATGAAGATGGAACAGTTTGGACATTTACTTTAAGAGACTATAACTGGTCTGATGGAAAACCTGTAACAGCAAAAGATTTCGAATATTCAATAAAAAGAGTTTTGGCACCAGAAACTGGTTCTAACTACGCATTCTTATTATCACCAATAAAAGGTGCCGATGAATATAATGCTGGAAAAGGAAGTGCTGACCAATTAGGAGTTAAGGCTGTAGACGATAAAACTCTAGAATTTACATTAAAACAACCATGTCCATACTTCTTGGATTTAACATATTTTAAATTATTCTTACCTCAAAGAGAAGATATAGTTAAAAAACATGGTGATAAATATGGTACAGAAGCAAATACACTAGAGGTATATTGTGGACCATTTAAAATCACAAACTGGACACATCAAAACCAAATAGTTATGGAAAAGAACGATAAATATTGGGATAAAGATAAAGTAAAACTTTCAAAGGTTAATTGGAAAATCATAAAAGACCAAACAGCAGCATACAACTCATTATACAATGGTGATATAGACTCTATGGGAGTTTCAAAACAAGAATGGATTAAGAAGTTTGATAGTACTGGAAAATTCATAAACATACAAGGATACTTACCAACAACAGGATATACATTCTTTAACCAAAAGGATAAACTATTCTCTAACGCAAAGGTTAGAAAAGCATTCTCACTTGGTATAACAAGAGATGATATGGCAAACGTTATATTTAACGGAAGAAATGCTCCAGCATATTCTTGGTGTCCACCATCAGTACAATTGAATGGTAAGGATTTTAGAGAAACTGTAAAAGCAGAACCAATTAAAAAATTAGCTGAAGAAAATAGTGATGCTAAAGCTTTACTTTCTGAAGGATTAAAAGAGGCTGGTTTAGATCCAGATCCAAGTAAATTAACAGTTACTATGCTATTTGCTGGAACAGATCAATGGTATAGAACATATGCAGAATATCAACAACAAATGTATAAAAAGACTTTAGGAGTTAATTTAAAAGCTGAATATGTTGAATGGCCAATATTCCAAAAGAGAACAGATGAAATGCAATATCAAGTAGCAGGTATGGCTTGGACAGGAGACTATAATGACCCTAACACATTCTTTGACATGTGGATGACAGGTGCTGGAATAGTTCCAACAGGTTGGTCAAATAAGAAATACGACGATTTAGTTAAGAAAGCTATGAGTTCATTAGATGAAAAAGAAAGATTTGAAGCTTATAAAGAAGCTGAAAATGTATTATTATATGAAGATGCTGCTGTGGCTCCAACTACTTTCTCTAAGAGAAATACTTATAGACGTAAATATGTTAAGGATTTAATGACTCCATTATTTGGTGTAACAGAATGTAAATATGCTTACACTTCTGGTAGATAATAATATAAAAAATTAAATAAAAATGATAGTGGAATTTTCCGCTATCATTTTTTTGATTTCTAATATCTAAAAATAGAATGAATAAATTAACTATATTTCATAAATTATATTTGCTTTTAAAAAATGTATTGAATTAATATTCTGTATAAATACTAAATATGAAAAATGTTTTTGAAATATGTACAATAAACAAACCTGCATAAATGTATGTTGTGGGCATATACATGGAATTTGAAATACTTGAGTATATTCATAAATATAGATAAAAGGTATGAATATAAATGCACATGTAGAGCTTTACAAAGGTAAAGTGTAAATTTGACATTTAAAAAAAATTATGATAATATGTAAAAAATGAAAAAACAGAAGAATGTAAATTCAAATTTCTAATTGTTTTCTAAATTTTTAATATATGCTCTAGGGGTATGGATTTTATTTTAGTGTATTTTAAAAATCACGGAAATAACATTAATTGACTAAAAATTTAAAACATTAAATTAAATTTAAATAAAAGTATAAGTTTTAGAAGGAATTTTGTAAATAAAAATTGAATATATACATGAAGTGATTTTATTGATTGAGATAAAGGGAAAAAGTAAGAATAAGAAGTAATAGGTAAAAGGTAAGAAGTACATAGGTGATAGATAAAAGTAGATAGATATAATAGATAGATATAAATTTAGATTAATAAGGTAGTTTATACTACATTATTAAAATATAAACTGCAAAATAAATATATAAAAAACGTATTAAAGGGGGAACTTAAAAGTGAAAAGCAAGAAGATGTTAGCTTTATTATTAACAGCTAGTGTAGTTGCTTCAACTGCATTAATTGGTTGCGGCTCTGGAAGTAAGGATAGTGCATCTGGTTCTAAAATGGACAAGGATCAATATCTAAACTTATTATTAGGTGCTGAACCAAAAACATTAGACCCATCAAAGGGATCTGACACTTATTCTTCACAAGTATTAGCAGAAGTTATGGAAGGACTTACTAGAGTTGAGCAAGATAAAGATGGTAAGGACGTTATAAAAGCTGCTGGTGCTGAAAAATGGGAACATAATGAAGATGGTACAGAGTGGACATTCCATTTAAGAGACTATGAATGGTCAGATGGAAAAAAAGTTACAGCTAAGGATTATGAGTATGGTATAAAAAGAACTTTAGATCCTAAAACTGCATCACCTTATGCATTCTTATTATCACCAATTAAAAATGCAGATGAAGCTACTCAAGGAAAGGCTGCTTTAGATTCAGTTGGGGTAAAAGCAGAAGATGATAAGACTTTAAAAATTACATTAAAACAACCATGTGCATACTTCCTTGATTTAACTTATTTCAAAGTAATGCATCCACAAAGACAAGATATCATTGAAAAAGCTGGTGACAAATATGGTTCAGAAGCAAACACAATGGTATTCTGCGGACCTTTCGTTATAAAAGAATGGGTTCACCAAAACCAAGTAGTTCTAGAAAAGAATGAAAAGTATTGGGATAAAGAACAGGTTAAATTATCAAAAGTTAACTTAAAAATAATAAAAGATCAAAATGCAAGATATAATTCATTATACAATGGAGACATAGACTCAGCAGGAGTTACTAAACCAGAATGGATAAAGAAATTTGATGCTACTGGAAAATTCAACAACATAAAAGGATATGATCCATCAGCAAACTATACATTCTTTAATACTAAGGATAAAGTATTTAGCAATGCTAATATAAGAAAGGCATTCTCACTTGCAATAACAAGAGAAGATATGTCAAATGTAATATTCCATGGAACAACTGAAGCAGCATATGGATGGGCACCACCATCATTACAATTAGGTGGAAAAGACTTTAGAGAATTAGTTGGAGAAGAGCCAATTAAAAAACTAAAAGAAGAAAACCCAGATCCAAAAGCATTGTTAGTAAAAGGATTAAAAGAACTTGGAATGGATCCAGATCCAGCTAAGTTAACAGTTACAATACTTGAAAGTGGTACAGACCAATGGAATAGAACATATGCAGAATATGAACAACAAATGTTCAAAAAAGCATTAGGTGTTAATGTAAAAGCTGAATATGCTGAATGGCCAATATTCCAAAAAAGAACTCATGAGTTAGATTATCAAATAGCTGGTGCAGCTTGGACAGGAGACTACAACGATCCAAATACATTCTTTGACATGTGGGTAACTGGAGCAGGAGTTGTAAATAATGGATGGTCTAATAAGAAATATGATGAGTTAGTTAAAAAAGCTCAATCTACAATGGATGAAAAACAAAGACTTGAAGCATATAAAGAAGCAGAAAAAGTATTAGTATATGAAGATGCAGCTATAGCTCCAACAGTATACAGAAAGAGAAACACATACAGAGCTAAATACGTTAAGAATTTAATGAGTCCTCTATTTGGAACATCTGAATTCAAATATGCATACACAGAAGGAAGAAATAAATAGTTTATAAAAAGTTATTGCAGCAAAGCTTCGGCTTTGCTGTGGTAAACTTTATTTTTTATATTATGTGGAGGGGATGAAAAAAATGCTAAGGTATATCTTAAAAAGAATTGGCTATATGCTGGTTACCCTTTGGATTATCATTACTATAACTTTTATGCTTATACATGCAGTTCCAGGGGACCCACTAGCATCAATGGCAAGAAACTTACCAGAACAAATTAAAAAGAATTTCTATGCTAAATATGGGTTGGATCAACCACCTATAGTTCAGTATGGAAGATTTATGAAAAGACTTGTGTTAAATGGAGATTTTGGTGAATCACTAACTTATCCAGGAAGAAGCGTTTCAGAAACATTAAAAAGATATGCTCCTACATCAGCTAGATTAGGAGGACAGGCTCTATTATTAGGACTTGTTATAGGAATTACATTAGGAATTATAGCAGCATTCAATAGAAATACTTGGATAGACTATATAGTTATGTTTATAGCAATTATAGGTGTAGCCCTACCGGTATTCGTTTTAGCTGCATTATTACAGTATACTTTTACAGTAAAACATCAACTTTTACCAACCACAGGTTGGGGATCATTTAAACACACGATATTGCCAACTATAGGTATGAGTTTTGGTACTATAGCTACTTATGCTAGATATATGAGAACCAGCGTACTTGATGTAGTTGGACAAGATTATATATTAACTGCAAAGGCAAAGGGTGTTTCTAAGGTTGCATTAGTATGGAAACACGTTTTGAGAAATGCATTATTACCTGCTATAACAATTTTAGGACCTCAAATAGCTGGTCTATTTGGAGGAGCTTTCATCACAGAAAGTATATTTGCAATTCCAGGAATAGGATTTAACTTTGTTGAGTCTATAAACAACAGAGACTATACAATGATAATGGGACAAACAATATTTATGGCTACATTATTTATAGTATCCTTATTAATAGTTGATATACTATATTCTGTAGTTGACCCAAGAATAAGAATAGATGGTGAGAGCAGATAGGAGGTAAAGTTATGGCAGAATTATCTAAAGAAAAGTTTCAGATAATGGGATGCGAAAATTTCGATTCCGAAGAAATATTAAGACCCAATGTGACTTACTGGCAGGATGCTTGGAGAAGATTGAAAGAAAATAAAATTGCTATAGCATCTTTAGTAATATTGGCTATATTAGCATTTATGTGTATATTTGGACCATTTATGACTAAATTTAGCTATGAAGCTCAAGACTCTTCAATAATAAATATGAAACCAAATGCTCAGCATTGGTTTGGTACTGATGAATTAGGAAGAGACCTTTTTGCTAGAGTATGGAAAGGCGGAAGAATTTCTATATTAATTGGTTTACTAGGAACATTAGTAGACGTGGTAGTAGGTTCAATTTATGGTGGTGTGTCTGGATATTTTGGAGGCATCGTTGACGATATAATGATGAGAATAGTAGAAATATTATCAAGTATACCATACTTAATAATAGTTATATTAATATCTTTAATAATGGGAAAAGGAGTATTGTCACTAGTTATTGCTATGACTATCACTGGATGGGTTGGTATGGCAAGACTTGTAAGAGGACAAATACTTTCAGTAAAAGAACAAGAGTATGTTCTTGCAGCACAGACACTAGGTGCAAGTTCATCAAGAATAATAGCTAAACACTTAATACCAAATATAATGGGTATAATGATAGTTGCAATAACATTTGACGTACCAGGATTTATATTTGCTGAAGCTTTCCTAAGTTACTTAGGACTTGGTGTTCAATCACCAGATACAAGCTGGGGTGCTCTAGCATCAGCAGCACAACAAAACTTAATGTTCTACCCTCATGAACTTTTCTTCCCATCACTAATGATAAGTTTAACAATGTTATCATTTAACCTATTAGGCGACGGACTAAGAGACGCATTAGATCCAAGACTACGTCAATAAGAGGGAGGAATAATCGATGGAAAAAATACTAGATATAAAAGATTTAAAAGTATCATTTCACACTTACAATGGGGAAGTACAAGCAGTAAGAGGGATAAGTTTTGAACTTAATAAAGGTGAAACATTGGCAGTGGTTGGAGAATCTGGTTGTGGTAAATCTGTAACATCTAAAGCTATAATGAGATTACTTCCAACACCACCTGCAGAAATAAAAGAAGGTTCTGTTATAGAATTTGATGGCAAAAATGTATTAAAAATGTCACAACAGGAGCTTAGAGAACTTAGAGGAGCAGAAATCAGTATGATTTTCCAAGACCCTATGACTTCTTTAAATCCAACTATGACAGTAGGAAGACAAATAGCTGAAAGTTTACAAATACACAGAGGCATGAATAAACAAGAGGCTTTTGCTGAAGCAGTTAAAATGCTTAAATTAGTTAACATTCCAAATGCTGAAAATAGAGCGAAACAATATCCACACGAATTTTCAGGTGGTATGAGACAAAGAGCTATGATAGCTATAGCACTTGCATGTAATCCAAAGATTCTTATAGCTGACGAGCCTACTACAGCTCTTGACGTTACTATTCAGGCTCAAATCATGGATCTTATAAAAGATTTACAAGACAAATTAGGTACAGCAGTTATATTAGTTACTCACGACCTTGGTGTGGTAGCTGACGTGGCTCATAGAATTCAAGTTATGTATGCTGGACAAATTATAGAAAGAGGAACTAAGGATGAAATATTCTATAATGGACAACATCCATATTCTTGGGCACTTTTAAGATCTGTTCCAAGACTAGATTTAGGAAATAAGGCTGAACTTTATTCATTAAAGGGAACACCACCAGATCTTATAAAACCACCTGTGGGATGTCCATTCGCAGCAAGATGTGAATACTGTATGCCTATATGTAGAGAGGAAATGCCTCCAGTAACTAAACTTAGCGAAACACATGAAGTGGCTTGTTGGTTAAGTCATCCATTAGCACCAAAGGTAGAAAGCCCTATAAAGACAGGAGGCGTTAAGTAATGGAAAAGGATGCAAAAGTTTTATTAGAAGTAAAAAATCTTAAAAAATATTTCCATGTGGGAAAAAACGCTACTTTGAAAGCTGTAGACGATGTTAGCTTTTTCATAAGAAAAGGTGAAACTTTAGGTCTAGTTGGTGAATCAGGTTGCGGTAAAACTACTTGCGGAAGAACTGTTATGGGTATGTACTCAGCTACTGGCGGAGAAGTATTATTTGATGGAGTAGATATTCATAAACTAAATAAAACTGAAAAGAAAGAGTTTACTAGAAGAGCTCAAATGATATTCCAAGACCCATATGCTTCATTAAATCCAAGAATGACTGTTGGTGAAATTATTGGAGAGGGTATTGATATCCATGCTTTATACACTGGACAAGAGAGATTGGATAGAATATATCATTTATTACAACTTGTAGGATTGAACAAGGAACACGCTACAAGATTCCCACACGAATTCTCTGGTGGACAAAGACAAAGAATTGGTATAGCAAGATCTTTAGCTATTGAGCCAGAATTTATAGTTTGTGACGAGCCTATATCAGCTCTAGACGTTTCTATACAAGCTCAGATAGTTAACTTGCTTGTACAATTACAAAAGGAATTTGACTTAACTTACTTATTTATTGCCCATGACCTTTCAATGGTTAAACATATTTCTGATAGAGTTGGTGTTATGTATCTAGGATGCTTAGTGGAACTTGCAAGCAGTCATGACTTGTATGAAAAACCACTTCACCCATATACTCAAGCATTGCTTTCAGCAATTCCAATACCAGACCCAGAAATAGAAAGAAGTAAGAAGAGAATAAAACTTGAGGGCGAAGTTCCAAGTCCTATTAATCCAAAGCCAGGATGTAGATTTGCTGAAAGATGTAGATACGCAAAACCAATATGTCACGAGCAAACTCCAGTGCTTAAGGAAGTAGAAAAGGAACATTATGTTGCATGTCATTTATTTGACTAAGGTGTCTTAATTTAAATATAAAAGCCTAAAAGAAAAAACATGTAGTGAATTATCGCTGCATGTTTTTTTTGACGTTATCTATTATAAAATTAATTTTTGAATATAAACTTTTACTTCTTAGCTATTACCTATTACTTACCTGCAAATTTTATATTTCTATTTTATAACTGCGAAAGTTGAATATTTAAAAAAACTCCTTTGGAGTTTTGCTCTTCATTGTCAATTGTCAATTGTCAATTGTCAATTGTCAATTCTCAATTGTCAATTATATAGTATGAATATAATTTCCTCATATGTTAATAATAATGTGTAAGATATGCATTTAAAATAAAAATTGTATATTTTGCAGGAGGGAAATAAAAATGGGCAAAACACCTTTAAAGAAAATAATAAAATCTAAATTAAAAGCTAAAAAGGAATTAACGCCTTTAGAAAAAATAAGAGAAGAGATGAAGTATGAAATAGCTACGGAATTAGGACTTAAGGATAAGGTAGATAAATATGGCTGGGGTGGTCTTACAGCAGAAGAAACAGGAAGAATAGGCGGTATAATGACAAAGAAAAAAAGAAAATTTAATATACCTAAAAATGAAGAAATTATTAAAAATGATTATAAAAACAATCATGGAGATTAATATTTGTTCCTTGGCATTAATGCCTTAAAATAAAAATATTTATTTTACTAATACCCCTCTATGTTGTATTATATATATACGATTATGTAAAAAACTATATGAAATGAAGGGAATTTTTATGGATTGCTATAGAAAATTTGCGCATATATATGATGAATTAATAAACGAGGATATAGATTATCAAAAATGGTGTGATAAAATAATAGACATATGCAAACAAAACAATATTAAGTGTCATAGCTATTTAGATTTAGCTTGTGGCACGGGAAATGTTACAGAAAAAGTAGGAAGGTTTTTTAATGAAGTATGGGCAGTAGATTTATCTACAGATATGCTTGTGGAAGCAGAAGAAAAAATGAGAGCACAAGGCATAAAAGCAAATTTCGTATGCCAAGACATAAGTAAACTGCAACTTAATAGAAAGTTTGATTTGATCACTTGCTGCTTAGATTCAACAAATTATTTATTAGAAGAGGAACAGCTTATAAACTATTTTAAGGGGGTTCAATCTTCCTTAAAGGATGAGGGGCTATTTATATTTGATATAAACTCCTATTATAAATTAACAGAAATTCTAGGAAATAATACTTTTATTTATGATGGTGAGGAAGTTTTTTATGCATGGGAAAACGAATTAGAAGATGATATCGTCCATATGTATCTAAACTTTTTCATTAGAGATGGACAAGTATATAGTAGATTTGATGAAAATCATATGGAAAAGGCTTATAAAGAAGAATACATAGAAGAAATTTTAAAAAATATAGGATTTAATATAGTAGGTAAATATGACAATTATATTTGTGATAAAATAAATGATAATACAGAAAGAATAGTTTATATAGTTAAGAAAAATATATAACTAATATTAGAATGAAAGGAGGAAGCCTTTGTGAATTAGCACAAAGGTGAAGATATGGCGGATAAATTAGTTAGAGCTGTAGCAAAGGATGGTCAGGTAAGAATAATAGGAGGAGATACCACAGAACTTGTAAGTGAGGCGGTAAAGATGCATGAATGTGCAGCTACTGCAGCAGCGGCTTATGGAAGAATGCTTACCTGTGGAAGCTTAATGGGTACTATGTTAAAATCCTCAAAGGATACTTTAACACTTAAAATAGATGGAAGAGGACCAGCTAGGGGCATAGTAGTTACTGCATATAGTGATGGTCACGTAAAAGGTTATATAGGAAATCCCAATGTAGATTTAGAACCTAATAGCTTAGGGAAGCTAGATGTAGGAGGAGCTATTGGTAGAAATGGAGAATTATTAATTATAAGGGATATGGGACTTAAAGAACCTTATGTGGGGCGTGTTCCTATATACACAGGAGAAGTTGGAGACGATTTAGCGTATTATTTTACTGTATCAGAGCAAACACCATCAGCAGTGGCAGTGGGCGTTTTAGTGGATAAAGATTTGAGTATAAAATCTGCAGGTGGATTTATAATTCAAATGATGCCAGATGCGGATGAGCTTTTAGCAGATTTAATAACTTATAGATTAGAAGAAATTCCACCTATAAGTAAATTGCTTTCTGAAGGTAAGACTGTAGAGGAGATTTTAAATCTAATATTTGAGGATATGGATCTTAAAATATTAGAAGAGATTCATCCAGAATATAAATGCGATTGTTCAAGAGAAAAGGTGGAGAAGGCTTTAATAAGCATAGGTAAAAAGGATTTAGAAGAAATATATAACGAAGGTAAAGAGGAAGAATTGGTTTGTCAATTCTGCAATAAAAAGTATAAGTTTACTCATGAGGACATTGGGGAGATTTTGAAGAATATCATTTAATTATTAACTGAATTTTCGAGCATAAGTCTTAAGCTTTATCTAGATAAATAAATGTTTTTAATTTAAAATTTAAAATTTAAAATCGGAATTTGTGGAGAAGGTAAGAAGTAAGAAGTAAGAGTTAAGGAGGATTTTCCTTCACTGCGTTACGGAAAATCTTTAATTAAATATGAGTAATGGGATATTTGGAAAAGCTATAACTGGTTCATTAAACAAACTAGGTATAGCTTTTCTTTTTAAATTATAGTTAATTTCTAAAAGAGTTTTATACTTGTAAATGGATGAAAAGAGGAACCCTCATCAGTTAAACTGAATATATTATATAGAAGTAAAAAGAAAAACGAAATATATAGAAGGAAATTCATGTATTATTAAAATAATTAGTATTAAAGAGTCAATTTAATGTTGACATATTCTTTGAAATTGTGTATTATAAATATGCGAGTTGATTGAAGCACTCGATTATGTGGGCGCATAGCTCAGCTGGGAGAGCATCTGCCTTACAAGCAGAGGGTCACAGGTTCGAGCCCTGTTGTGCCCACCACATAATATGGCCCAGTGGCTCAGTTGGTTAGAGTGCCGGCCTGTCACGCCGGAGGTCGAGGGTTCGAGTCCCTTCTGGGTCGCCATATTAGGCTGGATAGCTCAGTCGGTAGAGCAGAGGACTGAAAATCCTCGTGTCCCTGGTTCGATTCCTGGTCCAGCCACCAGTACCATGCGGAAATGGCTCAGCTGGTAGAGCGCCACCTTGCCAAGGTGGATGTCGCGGGTTCGAGTCCCGTTTTCCGCTCCAATTTGATATGGCGCTATGGCCAAGTGGTAAGGCAAAGGTCTGCAAAATCTTCATTCCCCGGTTCAAATCCGGGTGGCGCCTCCAAAAAAAGAACTATGCGTAGCATAGTTCTTTTTTTAGTGGGCTAGTGTGTCAGAGGGCTAGATATTAGTGGGCTAGTGTGTCAGTGTGCTAGTGTGCTAGAGATGGAGGATTTTCCTACGCTATGCTACGGAAAATCTTTAATTATAGAAGTTTAGCGCTTAAAGATTTTTTAGGTGTGGGTCCGTTGATTTATTAAGATTTCGAGGGATAGAAGAAAGTCTAGCTATTTTTGCGACCTAACGGTCTGCGGGCTTACCAGCCCTTTAATTAAGTGAAAAAAATAATTCCAGTAAAAACAAAATTTTTACTGGAATTTATTATACGATAAATCTCCGCTTTAATTAGAATTTAGTGGCCGGAAAAACGTAGCTTTTCCGCCACTAGCCCACTAGCCCACTAGCCCACTGAATAAGCTTCCTCTATCTACAAGAGGACCTTTCCTAAGAAAAACAGGTTTAACCTGATATTTTTCTAAAAAACTCATAACTTCCCTTCCGTATTTATAGTAATTTAAATCACCGTAAAAGGCTAAAAAGCCTTCTTCTAAAAAACCGCAAGTTCCACCAATAAATCCATAGTCTAAACCGGGTAGAGATATATCACCTGGTGGGAGGAATAATACATCTTTATTTTCTTTTTCCAATACATTTTTAATGGAAGGGTCAGAAGTTATAAAGGCATTAGAATTTATAATTGCAGTGGAACATTTAGTGTATCCTTGTTTTACATTTAAAATTTTTTTGCCTTCTATATTATTAAGTATAGATGGATCTGTATACTTTGTGTAGTGAATAAATATATCGCCTACATTCACTGCATTTAAGCCAATATCGTAAGGATAACTTTTCTCTAAAGGATTTTTTGATAGAATAACTTCCAGATTCATTTTTTCTAGTGTGTCTATAAAATTTCTAGGAGTGTTTTTGTGTACTACTATAGTGTTATTATTTAAAAAGTGCAAAAGCATATCAGGGTGACCACATACTGCGCTATATAATACTTGGCTAGGGGGACAACATAATACTTCATAGCCTAACTTTTGTAAATTATCCTTTTCTTCTTTATCTATTCTAAAATCTACAACAATAAATTTTTTCATAAAAATCACCTTTTCATACATAAATGAATTTATTTTGTAAAATATAAACTTATAACTTATATTATCACAAGACTTAAATTTGTAAATAAAAAATAAAGTGATAATATAAATTATTCAACTTTCGCATATAAATTTTAAGTTCTACACTATACAAGGTAAGAAGTAAAAGGCAGCTATGTCTCTGGATAACGATCTCTAACCTTCAGTTGGAGTAAAAACTCCATCTGAAGCTAAGAGCTCTGTTTATATTTTTATTTTATAACTGCGAAAGTTGAATTAAGCTACTAATTGAATTTAAACAAAAATATTCTCACTATAAATGAAAGTGGGTGATTCCAATGTTGCTACTTACAATAGTTTTTAAAGGAGAAAAGGAAGAACTTATATATGATATTAATGAAATTGAAGAAAGACTAAGAAATAAAGATATACATATAGGAATATATAAAGAGAAAGAGGAGGAATTTAATGTACTGAAAATATTTTCTTCGGATAATAGTGATTTACCTAAGAAAACCATGGATATTATCTATTACAATTTAATGGAAATAATTTATAATCATATAATATTGGAGTTTTATTATATGGAAGTAGATTATATACTTAATGAGGATTATTTCTTTCTAGGAAAGGAAGAAATAGAAGAAGTGAAGATAAGTTTGTTTAATATACTTACTAATTTTCAAGGGATTAATGATGAAAAATCTGTTTATTTTTCTAACAGAATGAATGAAATAAAGGAAGATATCTTAAATGTTATAAAGGAAAATAATTTAATAAATATACATGGATATTTACGCTTTAGAATACGTGAAATTAAGAAAAAAGTATGCTTAATAATTGATAAAATAATTGAAAGTATTATGGTAGAGAAGGAATATGATGAGTTTATAAAACTTCTTAAATATTTTGTAGGAATGCAGGACAATAAAATAAATAAGTTACATATATTCATAGATAATAAAGGTGACTATATCATAAAAGATGAGAAAGAAAATAATATTATGAACAAATTTAAAAAAGAAAGTTTTGCGGAGGATATTGCTGAAGCTGTTGATATGGAGGATGTGATAATTAGTGGGCTTGTAACAAGTTCACCTAAAAAAATTATTATACATGGAGCGAATAATTGTAAAAATAAAGAGTTTATAAATACCATAGAAAATGTATTTGAAAGCAGGGTTACCTTATGCGATGGGTGTGAACAGTGCAGAAAATTATTAAGTAAAAATGTGAAAAATAATTAGTAGCAATTAGAATAATTCAGGATAATTATAAAAATGGAGCAGAAATAATCGGAAATAATCAGAAAAAATAATTAGTATCTATTGACATTTTAAATTAAAAGTAATATACTTTAATAAATTTTAGATATTTTAATTAAAATACTGTGAAAAGGAAGAGTAAACAGTATACTGTTCTCAGAGAGAAGGATTCATAGGCTGAAAGATCCTTTGAATAAGAATTGTTGAAAACCACCTTTGAGTAGCGTGCTGAAGTTAGTAGGCATTGCCGTTGCCAGCGTTAAAGGCTTCAAGTGGATAATTGAAGTTTATTTTATTATCAATTTGGGTGGAACCGCGATATACTCGTCCCATATATGGGATGAGTTTAATTATTTTTTGCTAAAACATTTTTGATTATTATCCAGAGGCTTAACTATGATTATTCTCCAAATACATGGAGAGGTAGCATGGTCATGGAATAAATAAAGAAAAAGGAGGATTTAAAATGGTTAAAGTAACATTAAAGGATGGAAAAGTTATAGAGGTAGCAAAAGGAACCAAAGTTAGTGATATTGCTATGAAAATAAGTCCAGCTCTTTACAAAAAAGCATTAGCTGCTAAAGTAAATGGAGAAAAAGCTGAACTTATGACTGAGATAAATGAAGATTGTACTTTAGAAATAGCAACTTTTGAAGATGAAGATGGAAGATGGGCTTTAAGACATACTGCATCACATATTTTAGCTCAAGCAGTAAAAAGATTATATCCAGAAGTAAAATTAGCTATAGGACCAGCTATAGATACAGGATTTTATTATGATTTTGAAGCGGATTTTTCTTTTACACCAGAAATAATGGAAAATATAGAAAAAGAAATGAAAAAGATAGTTAAGGAAGATTTAAAGTTAGAGAGATTTGAACTTCCAAGAGAAGAAGCAATAAAATACGTGAAGGAAAAAGGCGAAGATTACAAGGTAGAACTTATAGAGGATTTACCAGAGGATGCAGTAATTTCTTTCTATAGACAAGGTGAGTTTGTGGATTTATGTGCAGGGCCCCATGTACCGTCTACAAAGAAAGTAAAAGCTATAAAATTATTATCTTTAGCAGGAGCTTATTGGAGAGGTGATGAAAATAAGCAAATGCTTCAAAGAATTTATGGAACAGCCTTTACAAAACAAAGCGAGCTTGATGAATATATTAATATGCTAGAGGAAGCTAAAAAGAGAGATCATAGAAAACTAGGTAAGGAGCTTGGATTATTTGCAATACATGATGAGGGTCCAGGATTCCCATTCTTTTATCCAAAGGGAATGATTCTTAGAAATATACTTGAAGATTATTGGAGAGAAGTGCATAGAAAAGCAGGATATGATGAAATTAAAACTCCAATTATATTAAATGAAGCTTTATGGCATCAATCAGGACACTGGGATCATTACAAAGAAAATATGTATTTTACAAAAATTGATGAGGAAGATTATGCAGTAAAACCAATGAATTGTCCAGGAGCTATGCTAGTTTACAAGGATGGAATGCATTCTTATAGAGATTTACCTTTAAGATTAGGTGAATTAGGACTTGTTCACAGACATGAGCTTTCGGGTGCATTACATGGACTTATGAGAGTTAGATGCTTTACTCAGGACGATGCCCATATATTTATGACTAAGGATCAAATAACAGATGAAGTACTTGGAGTAGTTAATTTAATAGATGAATTCTATAAAATGTTTGGATTCCAATATTTTGTAGAACTTTCAACAAGACCAGAAAATTCTATGGGTAGTGATGAGGATTGGGAAGCTGCAACTAATGGATTGAGAGCTGCTCTTGAAAAAGCAGGACTTGAGTATAAAGTTAATGAAGGTGATGGAGCTTTCTATGGTCCAAAGATAGATTTCCATTTGAGAGATTGCATAGGAAGAACTTGGCAATGCGGAACAATTCAGCTAGATTTCCAATTACCAGAGAGATTTGATCTTTCATATGTAGGAGCAGATGGAGAAAAACACAGACCAGTAACAGTTCACAGAGTTGTGTTTGGAAGTATTGAAAGATTCATAGGCATACTTATAGAACATTTTGCAGGAGCATTCCCAACATGGTTAGCACCAGTTCAAGTTAAGGTTATGAATATAACTGATAGAAGCTTAGAATACTGTAAAGAGCTAGAAGCTAAGTTAAAGGAAGAGGGCATAAGAGTAGAAATTGATTTTAGAAATGAAAAGATAGGATATAAGATAAGAGAAGCTCAGCTTCAAAAAATTCCTTATATGCTTGTGATTGGTGATAAGGAAATGACAGAGAACAAAATAGCAATTAGAAGTAGAAAAGAGGGAGATTTAGGAACTAGCACTATAGATGAATTTATAGGTAAGATAAAAGAAGAAATAAATAATAAAGTAAACAGTTTATAATATAAAGTTACCAATATAAAATTGTACATTAACAATAATAGTAAGGTATTCAACTTTCGCACATAAAGTTCAAGCTCTACATTAGATTAATGAGGGTTTTTAAATTTTATATTTTTATTTTATAACTGAAAGTTGAATAAGTTAAATTACGAATTAAAGTTTATAATTTAGTGTTGACACAGAAGTATTAATGTAGTAGAATAACATTGTTAACTTAATAGAGATTTTAATTTAAAGTAGAAACAGCCGTTTCTCACCTTACAGCACAGCTAGTAAGGTAAATGATAAGTATATTTATGTGATATATAGAGGACGGCAAATGCCGTCCTTTTATTATATGTTTAATAACACCAGGAGGTGAATATTATTATTAAAGATAAAAGCCATTTAGTAAATGAAGACATAAGAGCAAAGGAAATAAGGGTCATAGGTGATGATGGTTCACAATTAGGAATAATCTCATCTAGAGAGGCTTTAGCCATAGCAGAAGAAAAGGAATTGGATTTAGTTATGATTGCGCCAAATGCTAATCCACCAGTATGTAGAATAATGGATTATGGCAAATTTATTTACGAACAGTCCAAAAAGGAAAAGGAAGCTAAGAAAAAACAAAATATTATAAACATTAAAGAAGTAAGATTAAGTCCTACCATTGAAGAGCATGATTTGGAAGTAAAAGCAAAGAATGCAAGGAAGTTCTTGGAAGCTGGAAATAAGGTTAAAGTAACTATTAGATTCAGAGGAAGAGAAGCAGACTATTCACATATAGGACGTAAAATAGTAGACAGTTTCTATCAATTGTTAGAAGATGTTTGCATAAAAGAAAAGGAAGCTAAATTAGAAGGAAGAAATATGATAATGGTTTTAGCTCCAAAAAGAGCATAATTGAGAGGAGGAATTTAGTATGCCAAAAATGAAAACTCATAGAGGCGCAGCTAAAAGATTTAAAGTGACAGGAACAGGAAAATTAAAGAGAGCTAAGGCTTTTAAAAGCCACATATTAACTAAAAAAAGCTCTAAAACAAAGAGAAATTTAAGACAAACTTCATACGTATCTGAATCACAAGAAAAAGTAATGAAGAAGTTATTACCATATCTATAGTTTAGAGCTTAAAGCAGAAGGAGGTTTTTAAGATGGCAAGAGTTAAAAGAGCGGTAAATGCTCGTAAAAAACATAAAAAAGTATTAAAACTTGCAAAAGGATACTACGGTTCAAGAAGCAAATTATTTAAAGTTGCTAATCAATCAGTTATAAGAGCATTAAGAGAAGCATATATAGGAAGAAAATTAAAGAAGAGAGATTACAGAAAATTATGGATAGCAAGAATAAATGCAGCTACTAGAATGAATGGTCTTTCTTACTCAAGATTTATGAATGGAATAAAACTTGCAGGAATAGATATGAACAGAAAAATGCTTTCTGAAATAGCTATAAATGATCCAAAAGCATTCTCTGAATTAGTAGAATTAGCAAAACAAAGTTTATAATATAAAAATGCGGCATAGTGTCGCATTTTTTTTATTTAAGCCTAAAGAAGGATTTCATATCTTTTGACAAATAAATTTTAAGTGATATAATGATAGAATAATTATCGCTTAAAGTAATTTATAGGCATAAAATGGGGTGATACAATGTCCGAAATATTAAAACATAAACCTAAGTTTACTCCCGTACAAATATTAGCTATAGGCTTTGCAATAGTTATATTTACAGGAGCTATTCTTTTAAATTTACCCATTGCATCTAGAACTGGAGTTAGAACACCATTTATAGATTGTATATTTACATCTACCTCAGCAGTATGTGTAACAGGACTTGTTACTTTAAATACAAGTGTACACTGGAGCTATTTTGGTAAAACTGTAATAATGGTACTTATTGAAATTGGTGGACTTGGTTTTATGTCCTTTGCAACAATGATAGCATTGATACTGGGTAAAAGAATTACTTTAAAGGAAAGGTTAGTAATGCAAGAAGCTATGAATTCTTTCTCATTGCAGGGAATTGTAAAATTAGCTAGGTATGTACTTTTCTTTACTTTTTTTATTCAGTCCATGGGAGCTTTGCTCTTGTCTACGCAATTCATACCAGAATATGGCTTAGGAAAGGGTATATATTTTAGTATATTCCACTCCATATCTGCCTTTTGTAATGCAGGATTTGATTTAACAGGAGATAGCTTAATACCTTATGCTAATAATCCAGTGGTAATAATCACTATAGCATTTCTTATAATGATAGGTGGATTAGGTTTTTTTGTTTGGGCAGAATTATATAATTATAAGCGTAGAAGAAAAATGTCATTACATTCTAAGGTTGTAATTACTGCTACTGCAATTTTAGTGGTTGTAGGTACCATATTGATGTTTCTATTTGAAAGCAATAATCCAGGAACATTAAGAGGAAAATCCATTTTTGAAAAGATTTTATCTTCATTTTTTGCAGCGGTAACACCTAGAACAGCAGGGTTTAACTCTATATCTACTTCTGCCATGAGTACAGCAGGTATATTTTTAACCATACTATTGATGTTTGTAGGAGGTTCTCCAGGGTCTACAGCAGGTGGTATTAAGACTTCTACAGCAGGATTGCTTCTTATGACAGTTGTTTCTGTTATAAAAGGAAAAGAAGAAACGGAAATATTTAAGAAGAGAATAAATAAGGAAATAGTTTATAGAGCATTTGCCATTGTTGTAATAAGTTTAGGTTTAGTAATAACAGTAACTATGATATTGTCAATAACAGAAGTAGGATTTCCTTTTGAGTACTTATTATATGAAGCTACATCAGCTTTTGCTACAGTAGGACTTACTTTAGGACTTACGCCTAAACTTACAGTAATAGGAAAAATAGTTTTAGCTTTGACCATGTATGCAGGAAGGGTAGGACCTTTGACTATAGCATTGGCATTAGCTAAAAATAAAAAGAAAAGTTCAATTAAATATCCTGAGGATAAAATACTAGTTGGATAGGGGTGTTATGATGAGTGGTAAACAATATGTAGTTATAGGACTTGGAAGATTTGGAACTTCTGTTGCCGAAACTCTTTACAAATTAGGAAATGATGTATTGGCTTTGGATTCTGATGAAGATGTAATACAAGACATATCTGATAAAGTAACTCATGCAGTGCAAGCAGATTGTACAGATGAAAATAGCCTTAATGCATTGGGGATTAAAAATTTTGATGTGGCTGTAATAAGTATTGGTTCTAATATGCAGTCTAGTGTAATGGCTACTTTGCTTGCAAAAGAATTAGGTGTAAAACACATAATAGCTAAGGCTAATAATAAATTGCATGCAAAAGTTCTTTATAAAATAGGAGCAGATAGAGTTATATTCCCTGAAAGAGATATGGGAGTTAGAGTTGCACATAATTTAGTATCGTCAAATATATTAGATTATATAGAACTTTCATCTGAATATAGTATTGCAGAAATAGCTAGTCCCAAAGAATGGCATGGCAAGAGCTTAGTAGAGCTAAATGTAAGATCTAGATATGGAATAAATATAATGGCCATTAAAAAGGGAAGCTATATAGATATTTCTCCATCAGCAGAGGATATGATAGAAGAGGGAGATATTATAGTAGCTATAGGAAGCATAGAAGATATAAATAAGTTGGAAAACATAATAAAATAAACTGAGGTGCAAACTTTGGATATAATAAAAAGTAAGGATAATAATATAATAAAAGAAGTAAAAAAGTTAAAAGAAAAAAAATACAGAGAAGAAAAAGAGAGTTTTTTAATAGAAGGATTTAGATTTGTAGAAGAGGCATTAAAATCTTCCTTTACAGTGGAACAAGTATTTATTGTTGATAAATGCATGAATAAATGGGAAGAGATGTGTAAAAATTTAAACTTAGAATCTAAAACTGCTATAGTAGTATCAGAGCAGGTGTTAAAACTTATAAGTAACACGGATAATCCACAGGGAATAATAGCTGTGGTTAAAAATCAACATATGAATATTAGTCAAAGGGAAGGTATGTACTTATTAGCAGATAGAATACAGGATCCAGGAAACATGGGAACAATAATAAGAACAGCCCATGCAGTAGGAGCTCTAGGAGTTATAGTTACTAAGGGCACTGTAGATATATATAATGATAAAACCCTTCGCTCTACCATGGGTTCAATATTTAATATACCTGTTATTCAAGATAAGGATTTAACTACAGTAAAAGAATTAGTGAATGAAGGATTTAAACTTGTAGCTAGCTATTTGGATAATGAAAGTGAAGATTTTTATGATGTAGATTTACCGTCAAAGGGAATTTTCATTGTAGGCAATGAGGGCAATGGTATAAGTGAGGAAATAGTAAATATGTCTCATATGAAGGTTAAGATACCGATGCCCGGTGGAGCTGAGTCATTAAATGCTTCAGTAGCAGCTTCTATAATGATGTATGAATTTTTAAGGCAAAAGCGTAAATAACTATGCTTTCACACTTGCCCATAGGCAATAAATGTGATAAACTATAACAAATATTAAAGAAAGCTCATACCTTTTAGGTGGTGAGTGGTTCACAATAGTATATTTACAAACTGTGATGAAGAGAGTAGATATAGAAAATTCTACAGGGAGAAAAAACCATGGATTGAGAGTTTTTTTATTTATTTTTTATATTGAAGTTCACTTCGGAGTTCTAACTGCGAAATTATAGTAGTGGTTAGCGGATTTAACCGTTATTATTATTGAGAGGACTTTGTAAAAAGTCAATCAGGGTGGTACCGCGGATATATTCGTCCCTTTTTTAGGGGCGTTTTTTTATTGCAAAATAAATTAAAAAGTTCCTTTGGAATTTAAAAATTTGTTTTATATTTTAAATTATTTATATTGATACTATGTTAAATATAACTAAGGCAAGGAGCTCTGTTTATTCCTTGTAAATAAGATATTTTGGAAAGGAGAGAAAAAAATGAAGGAGAATCTTCAACAAATAAAGGAAAGCGCTTTAGAAGAATTAAAGAAGGTTGTAAGTAAAGATGAACTTGAAGCTATAAGAGTTAAATATTTAGGAAAAAAAGGAGAGTTAACTTCTATTTTAAGAGGAATGGGAAAACTCTCAGCAGAAGAAAGACCATTAGTAGGTAAATTAGCAAATGAGGTTAGAGAGTGTATAGACAATGTAATTACTAAGGCTACAGAAGATATGAAGAAAATAGAAAAAGAAAAAAGATTTCAAAGCGAAGTAATTGATATATCTATGCCAGGGAAAAAACAAACTGTTGGTAAGAGACATCCTTTGGATTTAACATTAGAAAATGTAAAAGATATATTCATATCCATGGGATTTGCTATTGAAGAAGGTCCAGAAGTAGAAAAGGATTATTATAATTTTGAAGCTTTAAATATTCCAAAGGATCATCCAGCAAGAGGGGAGCAGGATACTTTTTATATAAATGACAATGTAGTACTTAGAACTCAAACCTCCCCTATACAAATAAGAACTATGGAGAATGAAAAACCACCTATAAAGATGATTGCGCCAGGTAAGGTTTATCGTTCAGATGACCTAGATGCTACTCATTCACCAATTTTCTATCAAATAGAAGGATTAGTAATAGATAAAGGTATAACCTTTGCGGATTTAAAAGGAACACTAGAAACCTTTGTAAAGAAAATGTTCGGGGATAAAATGGAAACAAAGTTTAGACCACATCATTTTCCATTTACAGAGCCTTCAGCAGAAATGGATGCTACTTGCTTCGTGTGTGGTGGTAAAGGCTGCAGAGTATGTAAAAACAGTGGATGGATAGAAATATTAGGTTGTGGAATGGTACATCCACAGGTTTTAAGAAATTGTGGAATAGACCCAGAGGTTTACAGTGGATTTGCCTTTGGATTTGGATTAGATAGAATGGTTATGCTTAAATATGGCATAGATGACATTAGACTTCTTTATGAAAGTGACATGAGATTCTTAAATCAATTCTAATAAATTATTTATTAGAAGTTTGTAATCTAATTATTGCCTAAAAACTGTAGAGCAGACAGCGATGATTGGGGAACAAATAAAACATTAGAATTTAATAAAAGACTGGAAATTAATAATAGATTGGAAATTAATAATAGGAGGTAGAGTGGAGTGTTAGTACCAGTAAAATGGCTTAAGGATTATGTTGATATAAATGTTTCACCAAAAGAGTTAGCAGATAGATTGACCATGTCAGGGTCAAAGGTTGAGGAACTTATTGTAACTGGAGATGAAATACAAAATGTTGTTACAGGAAAGTTAATAAAGATAGAAAAACATCCAGATGCAGATAAGCTTTCTATATGCCAAGTGGATATAGGAAAGGAAGAGCCTATACAAATAGTTACAGCAGCTACAAATATGAAGGAGCAGGATGTAGTTCCTACAGCTCTACATGGTTCTACATTACATGGAGGACTTAAAATTAAAAAAGGTAAATTAAGAGGAGTAGTTTCTAATGGTATGTTTTGTTCAGAAGAAGAACTGGGCATAGCAGGAGATGAACCAGTTTACGGACTTATGATACTTCCACAGGATACTCCAGTTGGAAAAGATATTAAAGAAGTAGTGGAGATGACTAGTGCTTTAATAGATTTTGAAATAACTTCAAATAGAAGAGATTGCTTCAGTATATTAGGTATGGCAAGGGAAACAGCAGCTACTTTAGGTGTAAGCTATAAAAAACCTTCATTAAACTACACTAGTAAATGCAGTGAAAATATAGAGGATATTTTAAAAGTGGAAGTTAAAGATGAACTTTGCAGAAGATATATGGCAAGGGGAGTTAAAAATATTAAAATACAACCTTCTCCTTCATGGATGCAGGAAAGACTTTTAGAGGCTGGGGTTAGACCTATAAACAATATAGTGGATATAACTAATTTTGTTATGCTTGAATTAGGCCAACCAATGCATGCCTTTGATAGAAGAGACATAGAGGGAAATAAGATAGTTGTAGAAAAAGCAGTAAATGGAGAAAAATTCATAACTTTAGATGAAGAAGAAAGAACATTAGATGACACTATGCTTTGCATAAAGGACGGAAATAGAACTGTTGCTTTAGCTGGTATAATGGGTGGATTAAATTCAGAGGTAAAAGAAGATACTGCTGAGATAATATTTGAATGTGCTAACTTTAATGGGGTTAACATAAGAAATTCTTCTAAAAAATTAGTGTTAAGAACAGAATCTTCATCTAAATTTGAAAAAGACTTGGATCCAAATTTAGTGGAAATGGCTATGAATAGAGCGTGCCACCTTATAGAAGAATTAGGTGCAGGAGAAGTCTTAGAGGGTACTATAGATATATATAATGAAAAATTAGAACCCCATACTTTAGATGTAGACTGCAATTGGATAAATAAATTTTTAGGCATAGATATATCTAAAGAAAATATGAAAGAGTATTTAGATAGATTAGATTTAAATACTCAAATTAATGGAGATATGCTTCATATAGCAGTGCCTACTTTTAGATCAGATGTAAATATAAAGGAAGATGTAGCAGAAGAAATAGTTAGAATATATGGCTATAACAATGTTAAGAGCACTATGCCATCTAGCGAGACTGCAAAAGCTGGTAAAAATATAAAGCAAAAACTAGAAGATAAAGTTATAGAAGCTTTAATTTCTAGTGGATTGAATCAATCTATAAGCTATTCTTTTGTAAGTCCTAAAATATTCGATAAAATATTAGTACCAGAAAATAGTGAACTTAGAAAAGCTGTTAAAATAAAAAATCCTTTAGGTGAAGACTATAGCATAATGAGAACCACTACCATAGCTTCTATGGTGGAATCATTACAAAGAAACTATACAAGAAGCAATGATGAGGTTAGATTATTTGAAATAGGAAAAGTTTATATAGCTGATGAAGATGAGAATAACTTGCCAGAAGAGAGAAATATACTTACTATAGGAATGTATGGAGATACAGACTACTTCTATTTAAAGGGCGTAGTGGAGAATGTACTAGAAGTTTTAGGAGTGGAGAAAGCTTCATTTAAACGTGAAAGTGAAAATACTGCCTTCCATCCTGGAAAAACAGCAGCATTATATGTGGGAAAAGAGTGTGCAGGTATTTTAGGAGAAATTCATCCAGATGTATGTGAAAACTATGAAGTAAGTGAAAACTGTTATGTGGCAGAATTGAATTTAGATATATTATTCCAAAATGCAGTATTAGAAAGAAAATATAAACCACTTCCAAAATTCCCAGCAGTAACAAGGGATTTAGCTGTTTTAGTAAATGAGGAAGTATTGGTTCAAGAAATAGAAGAGATAATTAAAAAACAAGGTGGAAACTTACTAGAAAGCTACAGATTATTTGATGTATACCAAGGTAAGCAAATACCAGAGGGTAAGAAGAGTGTAGCATATGCTTTAATTTATAGATTAGAGGATAGGACTCTTACAGATAAGGAAGTTACCAAGGTACATGATAAAATACTTAGATCTCTTGAGTATAAATTAGGAGCAGAATTGAGATAAAAATTCATTGTAAACCCTTATTAGTGTTTTATATAGCATAAATATGTGATACAATATAATAAAATATGGATAATTTTTAAAATAATATTCACTTTATCTAAGAGGGTGTTTAAATGAATACTATTACTGTTAAAATAAATGGTTTAGAATACAACTTAAAAGGTGAAGAATGTCAAGAATATCTTCAAAAGGTAGCTACTTATGTGGATAACAAAATGCAGGATTTAATGGACAACAATGAGAAGTTAAGTGTTTCTGCTGCTGCTGTTTTAACTGCATTAAATTCTGTAGATGAGATGTTTAAGATAGAGGGTATATATAAAGAGCTTCTTCAGAAAACAAAGGATATTGAAAAAAATGAGGAGCTTTTAAAGGACCAAATACAATATCTTAAAAAGCAAATTACACATCTGGAGGAGTATAATTCTGAGCTTCAGAAAAGGTTGAATTCTAGTACTGACCATGAAGAAATAGAAAAGAAGAATGAAATAATAGAAAATCTAAATGATCAGATTTCTATACTAGAGGAAAGTGCTAAAAGCTATTTGTATGACAAAAACAAGTTTAAAGCAGAGAATAAAGAATTAAAATTTCAATTACATTCTGCTAAGTATAAAATAATCAATTTAGAAAATACGCTTTTAGAAAGCCAAATAGGTTTAGCTAAAGCAAAAAAGAAAATGAATATAAGTGTAGAGAAAAGTAGTTAATTAATTTACTGCCTTAAATTAGTAAAAGATTTAGGGCAGTATTTTTATTTTGTGATATTTATTTTTTTATCTGCATAGTAATATTTAAAAAGATAAACTAATTAGGGGGAGGGCATAATGAAGGTATTGCTATGTACGAGAGAAGATTATATGAGGAATTTTGAAGGGGATTCTAAACAGGTATTAAAAACTTGTGAGTATCTTAAGGAAAAGAAAGTTAATGTGTATATAAATAATGGTCATATAAGTGATTTTTCGGAGTATGATATTATTCATTTATTTAATTTAACTAGGGTAGGAGAGATATATAAGTACTATAAAATTGCCCATGGATATAAAAAACCTTTAGTTATATCGCCTATATATTGGGATATAGAGAAATACTATTTATATAAAAATGATGAAGAAAAATTAAATTTGTGGAAAAAAGCTTACTTATATAGAGAGGAAATATTAAAAGGATGTCACCGAGTGTTTGCAAATAGTTATATGGAAAAGGAATTACTTATAAGAGAATTTGGAATATGTAGTGATGCTGTAGAAGTTGTGTACACTGGGGTAGAAGTGGAACATGAGGATATACCTTTGTATAATTTTAGGGAAAGATATAAACTAAATAAATATGTACTTTGTGTTGGGAGAATATCACCTAAAAAAAATCAGTTGCTTTTAGCAAAAATTTGCGAAAAGTTAGGAATTCAATTAGTAATAATTGGCCAAGTTAAGGATAAAGAGTATTTTAAAAAATGTATGAAATATAGAAATGTAGTGTATTTAGGGTTTATGGATAGTTACAATATATACAATGCCTATAGATTTGCAAAAGTCCATGCTTTGGTTAGTTTTGTGGAAAAGCCCGGTATGTCTTCATTGGAAGCAGCAGCCTGTGGGTGCAATATAGTATCTACTAGTGAGGGTTGTGCAGAAGAATATTTTGGGGATATGGCCTATTATTGCAATCCTTATGATGAAGATAGCATATCACAAGCCTTAGAAGAAGCAATTAATAAAAGAAAGAATTATAAATTAAAAGAATATGTTAAGGAGAATTATCAATGGGGTAGAAGTGTAGATAAGATTTATAGAAACTATATAGATATGCTAGATAAAAAAGAAAACTGTTAAATATAAATATGGGATTGTGGCGTTAAGAAATTTACATACAATATAATGTTTTGCAAGTTTGGATTTAACATAATATATTGTAGAATTAATTCTTAGTGCAACATTCCCTTATTTATTTTCTGGGAAATAATAATATAGACATTTTATTAGGTGTATTTTAGCTATAAGTAGTAAGAATTTTCTATTTGGTGTATAATAATTATTATATTACATATTGGGAGAGATTTTAATGAACGCAGAAAGAAAAATAGAAATATTAGCGCCAGCAGGAAGTTTAGAAAGTTTATATGCAGCAGTACAGGCAGGAACAGATGCAGTGTATTTAGGGGGAAATAAATTCTCCGCAAGAGCCTATGCCTCTAATTTTGATGAGGAAACCATGATAAATGCAATAAATTATTGTCATGCTTATGGGGTTAAGGTTTATATTACTGTTAACACTTTAATAAAAGAAAAAGAGATTAAGGAACTTACTGAGTATATAGGATTTTTGTATAATATAGGGGTTGATGCTCTTATAGTTCAGGATATGGGAGTTATAAAAATTATTAAGGATAAGTTCCCAGATTTTGAGGTGCATTCATCTACTCAAACTACAGTGCATAATGGAGAAGGGGCAAAACTTATGAGCTCGTTAGGAGTTAAGAGAGTGGTTTTAGCTAGAGAAATGTCCCTTAAGGAGATTGAGTATATATCAAAAGATTTAAATATAGAGACAGAAGTTTTTGTACATGGAGCCCTTTGTATATGTTATTCTGGCCAATGTCTTATGAGCAGTATGATTGGTGGAAGAAGTGGAAATAGAGGAAGGTGCGCTCAGCCATGCAGATTGCCTTATAACATTATAAATAAGGTGACGGGGGAAGAAAAAAAAGGATATCTTTTAAGTCCTAAAGATATATGTAGCTTAGAGTTTTTAAAGGAATTAGTTCAGAGTGGAACTTCTTCACTAAAGATAGAGGGAAGAATGAAAAGACCGGAATATGTGGCTGGAGTTGTTAGCATCTATAGAAATGCTTTGGACAGTATATATGAAAAAGGATATATAGATGGAGAATATGTAAATTCTGGTTTGAATAAGCTTAAGCAACTTTTTAATAGAGAGGGTTTTTCTAAGGGGTATATGTTTAAAAATGAAGGAAAGGACATGATGGCATATAACTTTCCTAAAAATACAGGGGTGTTATTAGGAAAAAGTGATAATGCAGGATTTGTTACTCTTCAACAGGATTTGAAGGTAGAGGACGGAGTTAGATTTAGGGATAAGGGATTTACTGTATCTAAAATGATTAAAAATGGAAACAACGTGGAAAAAGCCTATAAAGGGGATGTGGTTAAAATATTCCCTTGCAATTATAAAGGGGGAGACATTCTTTACAAAACTTCTGATGTAGAGCTTTTAGAAAATTTAAGCCTTTACTATAAGAATCCATATAATAAGAGAGTGTATATGACTTTAAAGGTTAAATTTAAAATAGATGAAAAAATAGAAATTAGCACAGAATTTAATGGAAAAGAAATAAAGATTACAGGAGATGTGGTGCAAAGGGCATTAAAAAGACCGCTAGAACAGCAAAGAATTATAGAAAATCTTTGTAAAACTAAGGACACACCTTTTGAGTTTTCTCCAGTGGAATTTTCCTGCTATGAGGAAGGTTTTATGCCAATGTCTTCTATAAATAATGTGAGACGTGAACTAGTTCAGGAGATATATGATAATATTAAAGAAGCAAATTCTAGGGAAAAGCTATTTGAAGTCGTAAATGAACATAAAAACATAGTCGGAAAAATAGATGCAAAAACAGATAAAAATGAAGCAGAAGTGAAAAATCTTGAGCAGTGCGTGGTTTTAGTTTCTACAAAGGGACAGTTAAAGGCAGCTTTAGATATGCATGTAAAAAGTATATGTATAGATTTATTTATAAAAAATGAAAAATTCAATTTAGGGGATTTAGATCAAAAGGTTTATTTAAAAATACCTAATATATTAAAAGAGGGGGAATTTATCAAGACTTGCGATTATATAGAAAAGAATTTAGATAAAATACTAGGTATTGTAACGGCTAACTTAGGTATAATTAATAAGTTTAGAGGCAGAACTTCCATAATAGGCGATTATAAGCTCAATATATTTAATAGTAAAGCATTGAATTTTTATGATAATTTATTGGATTTATGTGCTTTAAGTGTAGAATTAAACAGAGAAGAGATAAAAGATATATTAAAAAATGAAGCTATACCAGCACAATACGTTATTTATGGAAAGACAGAGCTTATGGTAAGTCAGTATTGTCCTATTGGAAGTGTTATGGGGGGAATGAGTAGTGATAAAAATTGTAATGGAAAATGCAAGAGTGGAAGCTTTGTAATAAAGGATAGAACTGGAGCAGAGTTCCCTATAATTACAGATGATTTTTGTAGAAGTCATATATATAATAGCGTAAGTAGTAATTTGATTCCTAATTTAGATAGTCTTAAGAAAATAGGTATAAAGCATTTTAGGATAGATTTTATTGATGAAAATTACGAAGAAACTTGTAAAGTTCTAAAGAGCTTTAATGAAGGAATATGGCAAGGGGAGTTTAATAATTATACTAGAGGGCACTTTAGAAGAGGAGCAGAATAGAGTGCTAGTTTGCTAGAGTGCCAGTGTTAGTGGGCTAGTTTGCTAGAGTGCCAGTGTTAGTGGGCTAGTGTGCTAGAGGGCTAGCGTGCTAGTATTAAGTGCGTTAGTTTATGTAGTAACTCTCCACTCCCGATTCTCAACTTTCAACTAGCAATTAGTTGGATGAAAGGATAGAAGAAAAATATTACAGTGTGTTAGTTACCGTTATGGCAGCTTTTGGAATAAGTAGGAGGATAGAAGTATGAATGAGAAATCGCTTAGGGTTTTAGAATATCAGAAAATAAAGGACATGGTTAAGAAGTTTACAAGTACTGCAGCGGCAAAATCTATTATAGATCAGTTGCAGCCTTATGATAATGTTTATGAGGTTAGAGAGCATTTAGAGGAAACTAAGGAGGCGTTTGATCTTTTAGTGAGAAAAGGTGCACCTCCTTTTGAAGGAGTTTATGATGTAAGAGAAGCTGTAAGCATGGCTTCTAAAGGGGCTTCTTTAATGCCGGGTCAGCTTCTTAAAATAGCACAAATGCTTAGATGTGCCAGAAGATTTAAGGAATATATATATCATAAGGAAGATGAAGAAGGTTACAGAGTTATAGAGGATATATGTATAGGAATTATACCTCTTAAAAATATAGAGGATGAAATATTTAATGCCATAATTGGAGAAGAAGAAATAGCAGATAGAGCTAGTTCTGCATTATATTCTATTAGAAAAAATTTAAAAGATAAAGAGTCCTCTGTTAAGGATAAAGTTGGTTCTATGATGAGAAACTATTCTCAATACTTACAGGATAACTTATATACTATAAGAGGGGATAGATATGTGCTTCCGGTGAGGGCAGAGCATAAAGGTCAAGTGCAGGGACTTGTACATGATCAAAGTTCTTCAGGAGCCACATTATTTATAGAGCCTATGGGTCTTGTTAATTTAAATAATGAAATAAAGGAGTTAAGGCTAAAGGAGAAGGCTGAAATTGAAAGAATTTTGGCTATGTTGTCCTCTAGAATATATGATTCTATAGTGGCAGTAAGAAATAATGGTGATATTGTATGGGAATTAGATTTTATATTTGCAAAGGCTAAATTTGCTAGTGAATATGATTGTACAAATCCAATAGTAAGTGAAGAGGGAGTAATAGATTTAATTCAAGCAAGACATCCTCTTATAAGTAAAGATATAGTGGTGCCTAATGATGTATATTTAGGAAGAGAATTTACATCACTAGTAATAACAGGTCCTAATACTGGTGGTAAAACTGTTACATTAAAGACAGTGGGATTACTAGAGGTTATGGCGTTAAGTGGAATTATGATTCCTGTAAGGGACAATTCTACTATAGGATTTTTTAAAGAAGTTTTTGCAGACATAGGAGATGAGCAAAGTATAGAGCAAAGTTTATCTACATTTTCATCTCATATGACTAATATAGTGAATATTATTGAAAAGGCAGATGAAAATTCTCTTGTATTATTTGATGAGCTAGGGGCAGGAACAGATCCTACAGAGGGAGCAGCTCTTGCAGTGGCAATATTGGATGAACTTAAAAATAGAGGAAGTAAAATAGTTGCAACTACTCACTATAGTGAATTAAAAGGCTATGCCCTAAAGGCACCAGGGGTGGAAAATGCATCTGTGGAATTTAATGTGGAAACATTAAGACCAACCTATAGACTTTTAATAGGTATACCTGGAAAATCCAATGCCTTTGAAATTTCAAGAAGATTAGGTTTACCTGATTATATAATAACCAGTTCAAAAGAAAAGATAGCTGAGGATTCTCTTCAATTTGAAGATTTAATTCAAAGTCTTCAAGATAAAAGTATAAAAGCAGAGCAAAATGCAAGAGAAACAGAAATGCTTAAACTGCAGGCAGCTAAAATAAAAGAGAAGTATGAGGAAAAGCTATATAAAGTAGATAAATCTAGAGAAAAAGCTCTTATGGAAGCTCAAAGAGAAGCTAAGAGATTAATAAAAGAGGCTAAAGAAGAGGCAGATTCCATACTTAAAAATATAAGAGAACTAGAGAGAAGGGGTTACTCTTCAGATGTAAGAAGGGAATTAGAAGAAGAAAGAAAGAAACTTAAGGATAAGTTAGAATCTGTTGATGATAAGATACAAAACACCATATCAGATAATGGAGAAAAATTAACTACTGTTGAAGAAGGACAGGAGGTATTTGTACCTTCTTTAAATCAAAAGGTTACAGTGATGTCTAAACCAGATAACAAGGGTGAAGTTCTTGTGCAAGCTGGGATATTAAAAATAAATGTAAAATTAGAAGATTTAAGATACGTTAAAGAAAGCAAAGAAGAAAAGAAAATAAAGAGAGCAAAGGAAAAAAGAGAAGCTAAATTAAGATTATCCACTGTAGCTACATCTATAGACTTAAGAGGAATGGATGCAATGGAAGCTGTGTTTACTACAGATAAATATTTAGATGATGCCTGCATGGCAGGGTTATCAGAGGTAAGTATAATACATGGTAAGGGTACTGGAGTGCTTAGAAATGCTATAAATGATATGCTAAAAAGACATCCTCATGTGAAAAATTATAGATTAGGAAACTATGGAGAAGGCGGCACTGGGGTTACGGTGGTAGAAATTAAGTAGAGGGCGTTAAATAGTGGGCTAGTGTGCCAGTGTGCTAGTGTGCTAGAGCAGGAGGATTTTCTTTAGAGGGCTAAAGGAAATCTGTGGAATTAGTATTTTGAGTATTTTTTGGGAGTGACTTAAGCTTTTATGGATAAAGTGAATTTTAACCAAGAAGCTCGCACTTCAGCGTGAGCAACTGATGGGGGAGTTCACTTAGTAATTGATATTTGATATTTGGACTTTGATATTTTATATTTCATAGTTGGAGGAAGGCAAAGTTATGATAATTGTTAGTGCGTGTCTTTGTGGAATAAACTGTAAGTACAGTGGTGGTAATAATCTAAACCAGAAGGTTTTAGAACTTGTTAAAGAAGGTAAGGCTATACCAGTTTGTCCAGAGCAATTGGGAGGACTTTCAACACCTAGAATACCCCATGAAATAAAAGGCGGCACTGGAAAAGAGGTATTAGAAGGAAGTGCTAAACTTATAAATCCAAAGGGTGGAGATTCTACTAAAGAATTTATAAAAGGAGCTTATGAAACCCTAAAAATAGCACAGGCGGTTAGAGCTAAAAAAGCTATATTAAAAGCAAAAAGCCCTTCCTGTGGGTGTGGACTAATATATGATGGAACTTTTACAGGAAACAAAATAAAAGGCAATGGAGTTACAGCAGAATTGCTTTTGCAAAATGGAATAGAAGTTATTACAGATGAAATAATTGATAAATGACAATTGACAATTGACAATTGAGAATTGACAATGAAGGATAAAACTCCTTTAGGAGTTTTTAAAATTAAAATTTAAGGAATTCATTTGGAAGTTTAACTTTTATTTTACATTCTAAATTTTAAATTAAAAATGTTTATTCATTTAATTTAGAGCTTGAAATTTATGTATGAAAGCTAAGATAATATAAGATAATATTTGATATTTAATATTTGATCTTTGTTATTTCTAAAAAGTGGGGAGTGGAAGATATGAATTATAAAGATGTACTTAAAAATGCAAAGGAAAATTTAAATGGAAGCTGCAGAGTGTGTTCAGTATGTAATGGAAAGGCTTGTGCAGGAGAAGTGCCTGGTATGGGTGGAAAGGGTACTGGAGATGCTTTTAAAATCAATATTGAAGCATTAGATTCTTATAAACTTAATATGCGAGTAATTCATAATGCAAAAAATCCAGATACTTCTGCAGAGTTGTTTGGTAAAAAATTAGACATACCTGTATTTGCAGCACCAGTGTCTGGTACTACTTTAAATATGGGAGGAAAATTTACTGAAGAGCAGTACATATCTTGGGTTATAAATGGATGCTTAGATGCAGGAACATACCCTATGGTTGGAGATACTGCTGTAGATTCATTTTTAATTACTAATCTTGAAGAATTAAAAAAAGCTAATGGACAAGGTATTGCTATAATAAAACCTTGGGAAAATAAAAATGTTATAGAAAAAATAAAAATGGCAGAGGAAGCTGGAGCTTTTGCTGTGGGCATGGACATAGATGCATGTGGACTTATAACATTAGCTCTCCACGGTAAACCAGTAATGCCAAAAACTGTAGATGAAATAAAAGAAATAGTAAATAGTACTAAATTGCCTTTTATACTAAAGGGAATAATGACTCCAGATGAAGCAGAACTTGCTGTAGAAGCAGGAGTAGATGCTATAGTTGTATCTAATCACGGTGGAAGAGTATTAGATCAAACTCCTGGAGTTGCAGATGTACTTCCAGAAATTGCAGAGAGAGTTAAAGGTAAAGTAACTATTCTTGCAGATGGCGGAGTAAGAACAGGAGTAGATATATTGAAGATGATAGCATTAGGAGCAGATGCGGTTCTTATAGGAAGACCTTTTGTGACTGCTTCCTTTGGAGGAGAAAGAGAAGGAGTTAAGTTATACATTGATTCATTAAAGCAGGATTTAAAATCAGCTATGGTGCTTACGGGATGTAATTCTATAAAAGAAATAAGTGATAGAATAATATACTAAAAGAATAGATTGTGAAGAAAGTGCCGTAGGAAAAAGCTGCCTTTAATTCCGTGATAAAATTGAAATTTTGGACTGTGAACAATACGCTAAGAACTAAGGGACAATTGACAATGGACAATTGACAATTAAGTAAGAAGTAAAAGATTAGGTACTAGGTACTGGGTACTAGGTGCTAGGAAAGGATGATTTTCCTCCACTGCGTTACGGAAAATCTTTAATTAAATATAAGCAATGGTATAGTGGGAAAAGGTATAACTGATTCATTAAATGGAGTAGTTATATCTTTTCTTTTAAGGGCTTAAAAAATCTTTTATTGGCGGTAGCCAGCGAAAATATAGAAATATTAAATATCAAATATCAAATATCAATTAATGTTGAAATTCCTATGGAATTTCTTAAATTAGAATTTGTGGAGGAAGTAAGAAGTGACAAGTGACAATGGACAATTGAAAATTAAGTAAGGGTTAAGAAGTAATAGGTAAAATTTCAGAAGTTTAGCACTTAAAAAGTTTTTTTTGGCGTAGCCAGCTGATTTATAATAAAAGACTTATTATATAAAATGGTTGGGGTAATCTACTTTAAAAAATGCAATTGAAAATTATTTATTAGGGTTATTAATGTTTTATGGGTTAAGTGAAAGTATGGCTATTGTGCGCCCTATAGGCCTGCGGGATTATCAGCCCTTTAACCACAACTATTACCTTTTACTTATTCACAAATTAATTATAAAAAACTCCTTGAGTTTTATCCTTAACTATTACTTCTTACTTTTTACTTCTTACCTACTTCTTACCTTTTTTCTTCTACAAACTAAGATTTATATAAACAATTGCCTTACGGCAAAATGAATGGAATTTTAATTACTATTTTATTTTAATAAGTATCATATAACTTTTCGAAAGGCTCCGCCTAAAAAATATTATGAGTCCCTTATTTATAAACAGATCTCTTAGCTTTAGATGGAATTTTTACTCCAACTGAAGCTAAGAGATCGTTATCCAGGGACGTAGCTGCCGTTATCTCCCACTTTGTTAGAAGTGGGAGTGTTACGGCAGGTAGTCATCGGATAACTTAAAGATTTTCTGAATAAAATGAAGAAAATCCACATTAATTGATATTTGATAATTGATATTTGATATTTGATATTTGATATTTGATATTTATATATTTATATATTTAGCCTGGCTATCGCCAATAAAAGATTATGAGCGCTTTTCTATTTATAGATTAAAGATTTTCCATAGCAAAGCGGCGGAAAATTATCCTTTAGTAGGCTGTCCCCCCCGTGATGATATATGCATGAACTGAAAAATCTGATTTTAAGGGAACAATAAATATATTTTTTTAGACTATTGAGCTAGCTTTAGAAATTCTTTGTTTTCAAATTTGAATACCCGTTAAGAAGCTTTCATTGCCTGAACGAGGAACGAGTGAGTTTGAA
>NZ_CABDWS010000027.1 GCF_901447495.1 Haloimpatiens lingqiaonensis | reverse complement strand
ATGCATATACTCATTAATAATATCTAAATAGTAATTATATTGTTCAGTTATATTAATATAATACACAACACCATTTATATCAAATTGTTTTATATTATTTTTATATTGTTGCATCTTATTTAATATAGTACTTGCAAATTGATATTCAATTTTTTCTGGAACTAATTGTACAATATTTAAATTTGATAAACTATTAAGAATATTTATAATGTCTAGATTTTCATATTTATCTATTCTCATCAGTAGGTTATTAAATATTTCAACTCTTTCATCTTCAGATTTAGTTTTATTTAATTCAGCAATAAACCCTTTAATATCTTTGTAAATTATTAAATTTTCCAAATTTTCTACATACTCATCCGAATAGAAAGTATTTAATGTGTCTTGGGATAAATAAATATAAGTTTTAATATGCTCACGTGAAACAAAATAATTGCTTGTATAATACAAATACTCTATTGCTTCTTTAAAATCATCCTTAACTTGAAACCCTTGCTCTTTTTCAACATAATATTTACTTAGAATACCAACTTGTGATTCTTCAAAGTTATTATCTCCTCTTCTTACTCTCTCAACGTACTCCAATAGTCTATTATTATTTACTAAGTCATAATATAGTTGTGTAAATTCCGTCTGCAATACCGTTATTTTAGCCAGAAATTTTAAGTCTAATGTAAAGTTTGTACTAAAATAATTTTCTTGTAGCCTTTCTTTAAAAATTACATATAACAAAATAAAATTATTTAAAAGTATTTTTACTTTCCTTGGGCTCATAACATTTTTATAAATTAGAACATGAATAATCTCTTTTAATTCTTCTTTAGGAATATCTATGTCTATACTATTTAGTAACTTAATTGTGTAGTTTCTAATTTTTTCTTGCCTAAATGGGGGTATAGCCATTTTAATTTGAAAGATTTTATCTAAATAATCTGTATCATCTATTTTTTCTTCAGTTAAGGCTTTTTTCAAAATTGCGTCATCACAGGCAATAATAAAAATACAATTTTTTATATTCATGAACGTTTTTATTGTCTCTAATACTTCAATGACCTTTTTGCTCTGACATCTATCCAAATCATCAACAAAGACAATAATTTTATTATTATTTTTGACAAAATTATTTATAAGTTTTTTAAATGACTTTTCAAATTGCTCTAAACTCTCTAAGTTTTCATTTGACTTTGTTATTGTTACATTAGAAGTATAGTCTCTTAATATTTTAACCACATAATAAATAACCCCAACAACAATAGCATTGAAAAATAAAGGTATTGACATTTGTCCTTCTATATGAAGCCATCTAAATAAAAACAAATAAAAAATCACTTCGGCAATTAATATTATAATAGATGAACATAGCAATCCTTTAAACATTTCCTTAATGCTTTTTTTAAGATTGCTTTCACTTTTTAGAATTGACTGATTATTTATCTGTCGATTTCCTTTTATATAAAGTGATTCTATCAATTCATCGACGGGCTCACCAGTTTGTTTTGCTACTTCTAAAAGAAACTTTCTTTTTAAAGATATAGGTTCATTTGTATATTTCCAGCATTCAAACATAACTGTTTTATATTTCTTTGAATTATCGATTCGATTTTTTAACAAGTTTATAATTGTAGTTTTCCCTACTCCCCACTTCCCAAATAAGCCAATATTTAATTGCTCATTTTGACAATTATCAATAATATTCTTTATAACGTCCACATAGTGTCTATGACCAAACTCATCACTATCTATATTTCCTATTGGCTCATCAACAAAAACTCGTATATTATTGTCTGTTTTTGTGTCTCCCATAATTCCCCTCACCCCTCATACTAATATAACTTATTATTATTTAATTTGACGTTAGTCTCATATTTCCTCTTTTATCCACTAAATCTTTCAACAAAATATAAGTTCTTTTTCCAGTTCCCTTTAAATCTAAATATAAACCCCCATATAATCGCCCATTATCCCATAAAAAATTGGAAACAAAACTTTAACACTCTCTTGAAACCCTTATTCAATATATTTTATAGTATTAAAAACTATAGGAAGGATGTTGATGATGGAATATAATAAGGGATTAACTGAAAGCAATTTTTATCTTGATGAATTTGCTACTTATTTGATGAGCATAGACAAGTCTGATTCCACAATAAAAACTTATATCGAGCATGTGCAGGCATTTGCGAAATGGTTTGAAGAAACCAATGGCATAAATTTTGACCCTATTGTAGTAACTGAAATTGATATCAGAGATATGCGTTCATATCTACAGGGAACAAGGCATTTGAAAGAAACAACCATTAATTTAAGATTGGCCAGTCTGAAGAGTTACTTTGAATTTCTTGAAGGAGAAAAATATATAAAAAATAATCCTGCCAAAGCAATTAAAAAAATAAAGATTCAATCACCTGCTGCACCCAAGTCTTTGGATGAACAGACCTACCGTGCCTTACGCCGTCATATATATCGCTGTGGAAATAAGGCTCACATCGCCATGTTTGAAATTTTTACAAGATGCGGGGTTAGAAATTTTGAACTTATAAATATCCATATTGCTGACATTGATATAACTGAACGAAAAGGAAACTTAAAAGTAATAGGAAAGCAAAATAAAGTACGTCATATCCCCTTGCATAGGGATGTTCGGGATGCAATTAACAACTGGATGGAAATAAGAAAAAACGTTAAAACAGAATGTGATAATCTGTTCATATCCGAACGCAAGACCCCTTACACCAGGTCAGGAATTTGGAAGATTTTCAAGAAATACTGTGCACAAATAGGGATTACGGATGTAACTATTCATTCTTTTAGGCACTATTTTTGCAGAACACTTCTCAAAAATGGGGTTGATATTTCTATAGTTGCTCAACTTGCAGGTCATGCTTCTGGTTATGTTACGGCACAAGTATATACCATTCCAAGGCAAGAAGAATTGGAGGCAGCAATAGAAACATTAGTTTAGGATTTAAAAAGCAGGCATCATTTGCCTGCTTTTTAAATCTATAATACTTCCTATTTTCTATTATCATATAGACTGTTACTATTGCAAGAGGTATTACTGCTAGCCATCTATACCTGCTATTAAGCAGGCCTTTTCTACTTGCTTCATAATTTCTAAAAAGAGAAACAATAAGAACCTACACGCATAGTTAGGTTTTTATTGTTTCTCTTTTTTATAAAAAAGTCTATGTAAAAATTTGATTTCAATAGCACAACAAATATAATGCTAAAAAATAAACAATGGAGTCGCTAATCAAAACGGGAAACACATTATTTAAAAACGGAGATTTATAAAATAATACGGAGAACGCCTCAATGTAAACGGAAAACATAATATCTAGTGACTCCTCTGAAACGGAGGAGTTTTGATGAATTTAGGAATTAACTATGAAAATCGTGAAGCATTAGGCATAACAGATTTTGAGTTTTTATCCCTATTTAAAAAGGAAAATGAAAAAGTATACTTTAGGCTCATTCAGGAGGAAAAGCATATAGCAAAGAACTTTGACTGTCTTCTTACTTTAGATGACAGTTTAGAATATCCTCTCATGCAAAAAGTTATTCAAAAATATCAGAGACAAGGCTATGGAGTCTATTTTGTAGTAAACAGTGGTGGACAAAGAAAAGGTTCTATTAAAATAGTGAATGCACACTTTATTGATATGGATTTTGGAAAGGTTCCAAAAATTATTAACGGAGAACTCTTTAATGATTCTGAAGGAAAGACTGTATATGAATATAGGAACAAAGAAGAAATAGAGAAATATAAAATTGCTTTTCTGAAGAAATTAGAAAATTTAAAACTAATTCCAAATGCCATTGTAGAAACTAAAAACGGCTTTCATGTGTATTGGCTGCTTGCCCCTGATAAGCCACAAAGTTTAGGCTCTTTTACCCCACTCCAAGAAAAACTTATTGACTATTTCTCCGCCTTTGAAGAAAGAAAAGAGCATGCTGATAGCAGTGTAAAGGATATAAATAGAGTTTTAAGGCTAATAAATTATAAACATTTAAAGAATCCAAAAGACCCATTTACTATAAAATGTATATACCTCAATACAGAAATAAAATATACTCAACACGATATTGCAAGTGCCATAGATTGTAATATCATTGAGTTGATTAAGGATGCTAAAAATCTTGAACTAAAACCCGCTGCTACGAGGGCTAAGACCAGCAACTTGCAAAAAGGAACCCATAAAGTTCATTCTACTCCAGTCTTACAGTATGAGGACTTGATTCCATTTTTAAAACAGCAGGATTTAATAAGTTATCTAGGTATTGATGCAAAGCCTAATGTAAACTTTAAATGCATATTCCATAACGACAACAACCCCAGTGCTGTCATAAAAAATAGCGGTGGATATTACAAGTATTTTTGTAATTCTCCTACTTGTATTTGCCATAATGCTGGGAAAGGCATGGATATTATTGATATAGTTAAAATTAGAGAAAACTGCGACACTTCAACTGCTATAAGAGAGTTAATTGAATATTTTCATATTAAATTAGAAGATTCAACTTGGATAAGCGAACAAAATAAAAAATTTGAAAATAACATTATGCTTTTAAGCCAACTTGATAAAAGGAAAGATGAATTTCCAAGCCTAAACCGTATCATTAGGTTTGGTTACCCTCTACTATTAGATATTCTTGAAATTGGTAAAGAAAATATTGTTAACCGTTTCTTTAATACAAATGGAGAAAGCATATTTTTCTTTTCTAATCGATATCTTGCAGGGAAGAGGAATAAAAGCGTCGTGAATACAAATAAATACATTAACTTATTTTGCACCTTAGGATTACTCAACAAAATCCCATATAGCCATGTAAATAAAAATTTAAGGGCAACTGCTATTCAAATTTCCAAAGATAATAGTCAAAACGGAATTTCTTTCTATACTATTCCTGATTATAATAAGGCTTTTAAAACAGCAGATGAAAGGGCATCCATCATGCTTCAATATAAATTTAGCATCATGGGTATGAGCAAAAAATATTTGGAAAACTGTTTTGGAGAAGAGTTTGCAAATAAAATCTATCATGTAAATGTGAAAGATACCGAGAAAAGCAAAAGCATAAGAGATGCCATAGAAGTATTCATACTGCAACAAATCAAAACCTATGGTTACTTCACCAAAGATATGGTTATGGATTATAAATTAAAAGTGGACAACCATTATATAAGGCGTGGAGCAAAAGAATATGAATTTAGGAAGGTTTTACCTGATGTCATTCAAAAATACGACCTGATATATGTGAAGGCTAATAAAAACATTAATCAAAAACTAGGTATAGACACTAAGAAATATCTACTCATTCAAAATAGCCTATTAGACGAATAATTGCTAAGAAGAGAAACAATAAGAACCTAACTATGGGGTTGGTTCTTATTGTTTCTCTTTTTGATAAATACATCATACATGATTCCATAGCCTTAACAGCAGTTATTTCACCCGATTTCCATCGCTTATATGTTTTTTCAAAATTATCATCCATCTGTACACTTTTAAAATATATTGCAAAATATAAATTCAACCTTTTGAAATGCTATTTAAATGCCTTATTACGCAGTTTCAAAAGGTACACTTTTTGAAACTATGCAAAATATGCTATTTCCTTCTACACATGAACCAAATACAGGCAATGCCAGCAACGGTAATACAAAAAATCATGACAATTGTTAAATACATCAATTCGCCAATCCCCCCTAATAAAACAGAGATAAGGTTTCCCTTATCCCTGTTTTATCATTTCCCACTCTCTTCTATTTTCTACTATCATATAGCCTGTTACTATTGCAAGAGGTATTACTGCTAGCCATCTATATTCGAAAAACATCTTTTGATATAAATAGTAAATCAAGAAAAATGTTGTAAACCCAACTGCTGTAGGTATTAATATATTAAAAATTATATTCATTTTCCTTTTCACCATAATCAACTCCTTTCCCTTTTATAATAATTGTAGCGCGCATAGAAATATTTGTCAGGTCCCTTTTAATAAAATGTAATTTATTTGTAACAATCTTATTAATTTTTGTCTTTTCAGTTTACTTTGAATCCCTATATACATGAGCCTTTGGCCTTTCTAACTAATATACATATATAATAGGGATTTAGAAAATAAAGAATTATAGGTTAGTAAGAGGAATATGGTTTAATGGAATACTTTTGGTCTTAAATGATATCACCCCTAACCTTGATTTCGTCGTCTAAATTTTCTTTCAAAAAAATAAAAAGCACATTCTCCTATAATAATGCCAGAATAAACCTGCCCGTATAAAGAGAATATGCTCTCCGTCTGTGTCACTAATGCTATTGTAGCGAATATACAGAAGAAAACTATTATATTGTAACAATTACCATTTTCATCCGACCTAATTCCTTTAACCCATCATATACCTTCCCCTATATGCCCAAATATTTTTTCCAACCATTTCTCTCAAATCTTATAAAGGCCTTTCCATATTGGTCTTCAAAGGTATCCCCAGTCGGACGAGTTAAATTATCATTAATTTGATTAAAAATATCTTCTGCCTCACTTTTTGTAATCTCGCCAAAATACACACATAAAGCCAAAATATTATTGTGTGTCAGGGTAATGAACTCATCTAGCCACTTAAATTCAGTATAATTATCTGATATTATTATTGGAATTCTCAACGCCTGAGCATATCCTGCACATTCACTTTCTCCTGGACCGATTACCTTTTTCTTATCTTCAATAATACCTCTTGCAAGTATATTTACAGATATATCTTTCTTCCTATCTACTACCTTAAATATGCTCCCATCTTTATGAATGGCTTGATTAATTACACCATAACCCTTTCCTGCATTTTTCTTTATTTCAATATCATACACAAATTGTGGAATGATGATTTCCTCAAATAAAAGTTCTAAAACATCCAATCTGTTAACTCTGGCTAAATTAATTAAAATATCTGCATCAGAAATGGCTCCTACGTACCTCATTCTAATAATCCTCTTCTAGGGGATACTCATATCCGAATTGCTCTGGAGTCAGTCCGACAAATTCAAGACTATTTTTCATGTTCTTATATGAAATATTCCCTCTTTCGTAATTACCCTTTACAAATTCTATATATTCTGTAGGTACATACGTTTCTTTTGATGGAATTATCAGTTCAATGCTATAGCCTTCCCGTTTGGTTAAAGATTGGAGTTGCTCCATATTTCCCAGTGAACAGATATCTACAAGTTCCTCATATTTGTTAATAGAGCATAAATCAAGTTGGATAAGTCTTTTTAACATAGCCTTATAACTTACTTTAAAATAATTGTGCATTCTAATGATATGCCTTGATAAAATACTGTCTTTATCTACATTAACAATTTTATAAAATACTTCTTTTACATAGTCTTCAGGCATTAAAAATTCAGAAGCAAATACATTTGCTTTCATATCTTCTGCTTTATGCTTTTCATCATCTAAAAGAATCTTTTCTTTTTTCAGGATATCGGCATTATAAATAAGATGATATAATTCATGGGCACCAGTATAGCGCTCATGTCCCAAAGTAAAATTACTATTTAAATAGACAATAAACTGTTCCTCAAAATAAGTGCTAAATCCTGATAATTCATCTGTATCCAATGGTTTTCTTACTAAAAATGCAGCCTCCGATAGAATGTCAAATATATCGGAAAGCCCTTTTCTAGCAAACTTTATTCTCGTTTCTTCTGCTAAGTCTTTAATTTGCAGTCTGAAAGATTCTTCTGGGAGATTCAAATTATTCTTTGGCAATCTTAACACTCCTCCCATAGTGGCTTTCTCTCTTGTGGTTTAAACTCCCCAGCATATATTTTCTTTTGATAAATAAACACCTTTACCATATCCTGAAGTTTTTCTACTTCTTTAATCGTTTTCTCTGAAAAGTTTTTCTTCCTGAATAATGTAACTAAATCATCATCTTCATCATCTTCAAAAAGGATGTTTATATCTATATTCAGAACTTTGCATAGAGCATTTAACTCCACAGCCGATACAGTCCTGTTGCCGTTTTCTATTTTGCTTAATGTTTCTCTGCTCATATTAACATCTTGTTTAGCAAGTCTCTCTACCACTTCTACTTGGCTTAATCCCCTTGCTTCTCTAACCGCCTTTATTTTTAATCCAATAGGAATATCCTTTGCCATCTTTAAATCCTCCTTTGTAATATTATATTACATTAGTATTTGTTTAGTGTCAATATCTTATCCATTTATGTAATATTTTATTACTATAATATTGAGTTATACGCCATGAATTATTTTATTAATTTTAAAACTTTTACCTCAAATAATTTGATTTCTCGTGTACCTATGGCTATAATGCTTCAAATTTCGTGAAGGAGTGGTCATTATGATAAATCTAGAAGTTTTGAGATTGGAACTAAATTACCTGCAACAGGTTGTGAATAGGACATTAGAAAATATGGATGCATGGAAATTAGGTAAAGCAATTACAGTATTAGTCACTTATTTTCTTAATCCTACTACTTATGATTCCTTATCCCTATCCCATCTCCAAGCAGTCGAGCAGTATCTAAATCAAATTCAGCAGGAAGTAGAACCTTGTGAGTACAAACTTCTGCTGAACAATATTCCTACTATAAGGAATTTTTTAGAGAAAATAAAATTTGAGATATCCAAATGCTAATAAAATAAGGCTTTGTAGGATATACACCTTATCCCCAAAGCCTTTTCTTTTGTCCTAATTTTCCTATTTCCCTTGTCCCTTTTTTATAAATTCGTATAAATTCGTATTATCCATCTTTTCAAAAGCAATAGCCTTTTCAATATTAGTTAAAACTACCTGTTTGCTCTTGATTTCACCAATCAAAGTATACCGAAAGTCATCATTGTATGCAATAATAAAATCCTCTATTCCTTTATCTATTTCCATAGACTGTAACTGTTTCAGGATGCTATCTCTATTTAATTCATATTTATCAACCAATTCGGCACATTCAATTATTACCTTATTCATATTACCATATCTCCTTTTCCACATATTACATATCTTATTATATTATATGAAATTACTATCTCTAAATCAAATTAGAATAAATCTTTGTGATTTCCTCTATAACTATACTTAACCCTTATTCCTTCTACTCCTTAATATGCTGTTAAACAGATGCAATATCAAATTTCCCATCTTTATATTGATATACTTTATCTGAGACCTTATTCGGGTCTTTATCTACCATAATTAGTGATTCCATAATTTTTATATATTCATGACGCAATTTGGCTACGATAAGCGTAGTTGATGAAGGAATTGCAAAGAGATACTCCTGGCCTACTTTCTTATATATTTGCTTCTGTAATGTAGCACTTAGTAATAAAGTGGAATTATAATCTGTAGAATACTTAAGACAGAATATATCAAGCATCTTATCCAGTTTAACTAAAGGGTTTGTCATCTTATTTAAGTTTTCCCATGCCCTCTTTTCCACCTTTTCAAAATCTACATCATCGCTATTTAATACAAATCTGAACACTTCCCCTGCATCTGTAACATAAAGTGTATCTATATCTGCAAAGGCCTGTTCTCTGTAAAATTCAATATTATTTTCTCTTTCTCCAAAATCCCTGCTTTTAAGCATAGGATAAACATTCTTATAATCAATTTTAAATTTATATTGGCTCAAAATATCATTAAAAATTCTACTATATGATTTTAAAGTTTCCATATAATCCTTTCTTGACTGATACTCCTTGTACATAGTATTGAATGGTATAGACATGCTCGTAGGACCAAACTTTACTACTAGATGGTTGCCCTCCATAATTACTTCAGAAAAACGTTTATTTAAATCCGTGATTATCTTATTAGAAAAATCAGTAAATGAAAGCATTGCATACCTCCTAAACAATTATTTGAAATACAAAAAAAGCATACTCCCTCACGTTTTATTCCAGCATATACTGGCCGTATAAGAGAATATGCTCTCCTTCTGTATACCTATATTTTACGTTATATCATTAGTTAGTGCAACGTATTTATTTTAGATTTAAATATTGTTTCTGTCCCCTTTTACCCTTTATTCTTTGAACCTTATTCCTTATGATAATATATGCTCTTTTACAGAAACCAAGATTCTTGATTCCAGACCAAGGTTCTATTACTATAAATGTTTACTGTCTATTATCAATGAATCCTAAATACGATAAAATAACCTTCCACCGTTCTAACTTATCTTTGAATCGTATTGCATTTGCAGGGCTGGTAGACGGTAGTCTATAAAATAATAAACCTTCCTTAAAACACATTTTCCCTATTACCAACTTTATAAATAATTCCTCTGCTTTACTCCCATTAAAAAATACTGTTTTTATGCCAGGATACTGGTTGAAAAAGGTTTCAAAATCATTAGAAACAGGATTAATTATTTTTGAATCACTGCTTCCTTCTCTATCACAACTTTTCAACACATCCCAAATAGCAATGTGTTGGTTCAATAAGAATGTCTTCCTATTCTCATAATCTTCTTCAACTTCTTTATTAGAAAGCCCATATATTATCTTCCAAAACTGATTTCTCTTATTTCCATAATATTGTTGTTTTTCAAGGGACCTTACACTAGGCATAGTCCCCAAAATTAGTATTTTACAATTTTTATCAATAATTGGTTCAAAAGATGTAGTCATTTTTCCCCTCTCAAATCAAATACTATAATTTATTCTGTAGGTTCTATAATTTCTAATTTAAAATTCCATCCTTCGCAGGACATCATCATTCTACCGATTTCTTCTAGGCTATATTCCTGTCCATCAATAATAAATTTTGGTGTTCTATCGTCGTATCTATCATCCCATTCAATACGCCCTTCTACTAGATTGTCTTTAAAAGAGATAAGTTCATGTCCTTGGAATACTTCTCTTTTTATGAACTTTTGTGATAATCCTTTCCTTATCTTTTTATAAAGCCTTCTCAAGGCATCATTTGAATCTTCTTCAAAATCCTGATGTACCTCAAAGGAATACCCTATTTTATCTACTCCTGTAAACTCTACTGCCTTCCAACAAATACCTGTTGGATGAATCTTCTTTCCTACTTGAAAGCAGTGGTCTATACCATCACAATCTTTAAAAGTTGCTTCATTTTCAAAATCCTTATAGTCTTCAACTCCAAGCATATCTGCCGTATACCCATTGTAGCAATCTTCGCATATCAATTGAGATGGCTCACCTTCTTTTATAGTTAAAACTACCATTCCATACCCGCTAGAGTCTTTTCCACACCATTGACACCTTTCCATAGACCTTCTCCTTAGTTATTAATTATTTAGTCCTTTAATTTAAAAACTGCAATATAATCGCTTTTAAATCTTTCTTTGTCTTTTTCAGAAACCTTCATAAAACATTTATCTTTACCTTTTTCATAAGAAACGTGAGGACTTAAAAATGAATCATTTTGTCTTGAATAATGTACTAAACGGTTGCTTATATAATTTAAAGGTGAATATCCTTTCTTGCTCTCAGTATTCATAAAGGCTGAATCTAATCGTTCCAGCAAATCTTTCTCATTATCTTTTATATAATCATAGAAGTCCAGAACTGTAAATTTATTTAGTCCCATTTTATTTATTACTAATTCTATTTCTTCATTTAAAATTTGTATTTTAACATCCTTATTCCCGTTTTTTTTATACATAAATGCTTCATATCTTTTAAATAAATTACCTTCAATTATCTTTCTATCACTTCCATAAGCCCAATAATCTATGCTGCTGATTTCCCACGGATAATACTCATTCCTTCTTTTTAAATGGTCTAAAACAGTATCCCCTAAATCTACCTTGTCTTTTCAATAGAAACAAATGCAATCGGGATATCTTTACTTATGGCATATTGTTTTACATCATGCCAATTATGCTTATACTTGTTTCCACCATTTGTATAATTAAGCATAACTAATAGTCCAAAACTAATCCCGTCATAATCTTCTGTATTCCCAATATAAGAGGCAATTGAATCTATCTTATCTAAATATTTAGATACTAACGTTTCAACCTCAACTACTATAAATGGTTTATCACCTTTGCATAATAGGATATCTGCATTCTTTTGCCCTTTTCTTCCCTTACCTACAAAAGGTGAAGGGGCACCATCCAACACAGAATGGTCAGAGGACTTTTTAATCCATTCGCTTGACAAAAATCCAATAATAGAACTATGGGAATTGCCGTACATACTAGTGATAATATCCCAATTAAATTCCTTAATAATGTTTTCTATAAAAAAAGAATTCATATATTATCATCCTTGTCCTTATTATATTTAGTAATAACCATTTACTTCATGGTTTCTTCTATATGATAAAGTATTTTACTCAATAAATAGTCTGCTGTGATACCTTTTTCTATGTAGTCTGGCTCCGTTGCAATTGTTATGATTTTAGCCTGACGAATCAAATGATAAAAGACTTCTTTCTTATTGGGATTGATAGACTTGGCGGTTCGAAAAAAATCTAAATCAATATCTAATATGTAATTTGGGTGATAATCTACAGGAATCTCATTAAGACAAATAGATAAATCATCATCTTCAATACAATTATCCGATAGAATTCGTTCATAGTTATTATCCTGAGCCATTCCCAAATACTTATTATAAAAGTCTTTAGGTATATAGTAAATTTTATCATTTTCAGGGTCGTATTTATCATCAACACATTCAAAACTTATAACAAAAGCCTTCGATATAATACCTTTTTTCGTAGCAAAATCAATATGTTCATCATTGTTTAATTTCTTTATAAATGATAAATCATCGATATTAGAATCCTGAAGCATATCAATAGCCATTTGATTGGCTTTATCAAAGTCATAAGTATGTCCTGTATTTTCACATTTGTCACAGCAATAATATCTAAATGCTAGTAAAGTATCTGTATGCTGGTCCAGTGTAATAAGCACTGGCGGAAATAGTTCCCTCTTATAATAATCTATCCAATGCTTTAAAACATACTGATGTTGCTCTTCTATAAATACTTTTTTACCTTTTATATTTTTATATATAATAATCCCCCTCTCATTGATAAATTCTAGTAATAATAATCTTCTTTATATTTTCAAGAAGAATTTCATCTGGGTACCACACTTCCGTATATGGTATATAAACTTCCCTATAACCTACTTCAGTTCTTGCTGCACCATTTTCAATGAGATTGCAATATAATTCTTTCTTCAAAATCAAGTAAACAACTTTGTTTTGAAATTGAGTTGGATGTAAAAAATAATATTTATCCAAAGTATCATAAATAATATCTTCTTCTTTATTCCTTAGGTCAAATAAACAAATATAGCCTCTTTTCCTTCCATAACTATTCTCAGATTGTGAGTATGAGTACTTAAATTTTTTATCAGCATTTGAAATCACTTTACCATCTTTTAATATCTGACAAAGATTTTCTACAGAGGTAACATGGAAAACCTCATTTTTAAGTAACGGTAAAATGTCAGATTCAAGGCGTGAACTATGAATATCGATATATGTAATCTTTTTTGATATCTTACATCTTTCCATAGCCACGCCCCTATCTATTAAAGTAATTTTGTACGGTTTTTCCTCAATATAATTAACTACGCCCTGCTGTTTAACTTCTCATAAGTTTCAACCAGCATATACTCCATAAGAGCATTTTTGAACTGCTCATCATCCAAAACACGGGTAAAGAAGGATTGGTTCTGGTCCATCCTATCAATAACTTTATTGATAAAAACTTTCTCAAAAGCAAACCTAAAATCATCAATAGTATTTGTTTTAGCCTTTTGAACCAAATCCTCATCAGCGGCAAAATCCTCTTTAATCTGCTCCACAGATAACTGGTCGGCTTTTGTAAAATCCGTTCCAAACCGATTATTAAGTCGCTGAATAATACTTGAAAGATAATCTTCCTGTTCTTCTTTTACCCCTGTTCCTGCAAATTTTACAGGTGTAACTGGTACATTTTCATCATCAGAAGTTAGAGAAATACTCCCTTCAAATGTCTTTTTTGCAGCATAATACTCCAAAGCAATTTCATCTGCTAGGTGAATAGTAGAACCTTTTTCCTTTGGCAGTTTTTTAAGTAGATATGTTAAGTATACATATAACTTATGGAGTTCCACATCTTCAAAAGGCGTGATTTGAAGGATGAAGGAATAAAGTCTTATGAATTTCGTTGCTTGACTACTAAAATCCTCTTTATGCTGTTCATCCAACTTTTTAAACCTTTCTACGGCTATATCTATCAAATGGTTTAATATTGCCCTGTCTCCAGAAGTCTTTTTATCCTTTGGCTTAAAGTATATATGAATAAACCTATCCAATTCTTCTTTTAAATACACGCTAGATGCATTTAGCATAGTTTCAATATCATAAAGAAGATTGGGCTCTGTCACTTCTTCTACGATAGTTGCCTGATAGTAGGGTTTGAAGGCTTCTTGAATATCCTCTGCCTTATTTACAAAGTCGAGGATAAAGGTATCATCTTTTCCCCCGCAGGTTCTGTTAAGCCTTGATAAAGTCTGTACTGCTTTAACTCCCGACAACTTTTTGTCTACATACATAGTATGTAAAAGGGGCTGGTCAAAGCCTGTCTGATACTTTTCCGCAACTAACAGCACTTGATATTCATCAGTGGCAAAGCGGTCTGGAAGTTCAGACTCCTTAAATTTGTTCATACCACTTTCAGTATAATCTACTTCATCATCCTTTACGGTTCCTGAAAAGGCTACTAAGGTTTTCATATCTCTGTAGCCTTTCTTTTTGATATATTCATCAAAAGCATGCTTATAGCGTACAGCATGAAGCCTAGAACTGGTCACAACCATTGCCTTGGCTCTTCCCCCTATTTTATGTCTAGTTACGTTTCTAAAGTGTTCTACCATGATTTCAGTCTTTTGAGCGATGTTATGGGGATGAAGACTAACATATCTTGTAAGTGCTTTTGTGGCCTTAGCCTTGTCAAAAGCAGGGTCATCTTCTATTTTCTTTGCCAGTTTAAAATAGGTTTCATATGTAACATAGTTTTGAAGTACATCTAGTATGAATCCTTCTTCAATTGCCTGTCTCATAGAATATAAATGGAAGGGATGGGGTAGTCCATCTTCACCTATGGTTCCAAACATCTCAAGGGTCTTTGCTTTAGGCGTTGCCGTAAAGGCAAAGAAACTGATATTTGGCTGTTTTCCCCTTTTCTTTATGACCTTTAATATCTCTTCATCTGGGTCGTACTCTTTGCCTTCCAACTCTTCATCTAGTTTTGCTGCTTCTTCAAGACTACTTACTGATAGCACTTCCCTTAAAGAAGCCATATTCTCTCCTGCACTGCTGGAATGGGCTTCATCGATAATTACTGCATATTTATGATTTTCTAATTCCCCAACCTTTTCAATAATAAATGGGAATTTTTGCAGGGTAGAAATAATAATTCTCGTTCCACCTTGGATGGCATCGGCCAATTGATTGGAGTCTTTATCTATTTTTTCAACAACCCCATGTTTATGCTCTAATTGATAAATGCTGTCCTGTAGTTGCCTGTCCAAAACCCTTCTGTCGGTAATAACAATAACAGAATCAAATACAGGATTATCCTCATCATCATGAAGGTTAGCAAGTCTATGGGCAAGCCAAGAAATAGAGTAGGTTTTTCCTGAACCTGCACTGTGCTGTACAAGATAATTTGTTCCTACCCTCTTTTCCTTTGCATCGGCTTCCATTTTTCTTACTGCATCCAATTGGTGATATCTTGGAAATATGATAGTTTCTGAGGTTACGATATTTCCGTCTATATCTTTCTTTTCCCCAGTCTCTATAAATACAAACTTCTTTAATATATCCATCAGGCTATCCTTCCTAAGTATCTCTTCCCAAAGGTAAGCAGTTTTAAGTCCATCAGGATTATCAGGATTTCCCTTTCCTCCATCACACCCTTTATTAAAGGGTAAGAAGAAAGTCTTGTCCCCAGAAAGCCTTGTAGCCATATAGACTTCTTGAGTATCTACTGCAAAGAATACAATGGCTCTTTTCTTAAACTGGAATAATAGTTCATTGGGGCTTCTATCTTTCTTAAATTGAATTATTGCATCTTCATAAGTTTGACCAGTGAAAGGATTTTTAAGTTCAAGTACAATAACTGGAAGTCCATTGATACAGATAAGCATATCAATGCTGTTTTCGTTTTTAGTGCTGTAGCGTACTTGTCTAGTAACAGATATGCGATTCTTTTCATAAAGTTTAACTGTTTTCTCATTTAATTTGCTGGCAGGCTGAAAATAAGCAAGGTCTAAGTATACCCCATAGTCTTTAATCCCATGCCTTAATACATCAATCATGCCACGATTATTAAGTTCCCGATTTAATCGGTTTAACACCTTAAATTGATACTGGTCTTTATAGATTTCTTTCAATCGCTCCATTTTCTTGGGCTGAGTATCCTCTAAGAAGTCAAATAGGATTTTTGTGTCAAAGGCAAACTCTTTGTTATAGTCGTTAGAATTACCCTTCACATATCCAGATTTTAAAAGATGTTCTTCAACATATTCTTCAAAGCCCTTTTCTGTAAGTTCCACTGGAGTTCTAGCCATTTTCCTCACTCCTTACTAACTATTTGCTAATACATCAATTTTATTTGCATTCCATATCTTCTTGCATATCTCTTTATAAAGAGATTGTCTTTCAATGAATTCTATCTTATTAAATTGAGCATATGGTTTAAAAGGTAACTGTGTATTATTCATAAACCGCAAAAATAACGGATTATTTTGATAACAGTTCTGATTTAAAGTTCGAGCCAATAGGTTTTCACTGTCATACTTGATTACCTTCTTACTGTATTCCATGTCCTGCAAACTTCTGTTTTTATCTTTAGGAAGTATTAATAGTCCCCCGAATCTATTTCTAAAGTCCTTAAACTCTTCTTCTGTTGAAAAATCAACTTGATGATTTCCTTGGGTGTAATCATCAGCCCAAATATGCTCTATATCGTAGGGGTTTTTTTGTTCTCTATTTACATAATCGGCAAAATTGCTATTGATACCGCTTTGCTCCTCTAAATAATAGGTCATTCTCGAGAGAATATGGAGCATATACCTTCTTGTAAACTGATTTAAATATAAACCATCAATTCCATCAAGAGTATATCCCATATCACTTATGTAATCTTTTAATAATGCTGCCAACTCCTGTATGTCCTTATTCCGTATCATTTTTGTAATATTGAATACTGTATATTTAATAGAAGAGTAATCTACCGTCTTAAAATTAAAAATCCTGATAGAAATAAACTGGTCAATAAAACAGGAGACCATTTTAATTTTCTTATTAATAACATCCTGTGTATCGTCACTTTTTATAGCAGATAATATAATTTGGTACTGCAGCGTAAACCCTCTATCTGCATTATAAAATACATGCTCATAATCCTTATGAAACTTACGGGAGTATTCCTTTAAGCGAACGTAAATATCAGCATACATTTTGAAATTTTTAAGGACAAAATTTTCAAAATCTGCGCTGGTGTTTAAGCCCACAATAGATTTATTTTCCCGAACCCATTTGTGAAATGTTGTTCCAATAATATCAAAGTCTTTATTTTCTGCCTCTTTCTTACCTTCTCTGATAGTTTCTGCATATTGAGCCCTTAACCAGTTCTTTATGAAGTCTGCGTCTCCATCCTTTTCAATTTCTTTTAACTGTATGACTTTATTTTTCCATAAGTCATTTGCTTTATTTCTGATAGTATTATCATCCATCTCCGAAAGAAGGTATCCCTTTAACATTTCCGTAGGAGTAAGCCTTAGTCCCCTATCATTCATGGTTACAAAAACCTTATGGGCATCCTGCTCCGAATCAGTCCTTATCTGCACTAAAGATACATTATCGATTAGCCATTCGATAAATACTGGAAGAGGACTTTCTTTTAATTCATCAGGAAAAATCCGTTCAATATCTTTATACCTATTGTAAAGGTTAAGAACACTTTCTGATTGCTCATTGGTAGTATCATAATCCCCTGTCTCAAACAGAGATGCTAAGCATCCTTCCCTTTCAGGTACATTGATACAAAAGGTCTTTTGGCCATACATTTCAGAGTAAATCAGATTATCAATGTTTACTTTAGGCGAAGAATTCTGCTGTTTTTGAAGATTGTTTAGGTAAATGAGAAGCAACGTTAATGACGATAACCTCTGCTGTCCATCTATAATTGCATTATCATTTGTAAGGATAATGGGACCTAAAAAGTAATCCCCATAATTCCTTACATCCATCTGCCTATCCTCATCTTTATAGAACTCATTAAACTCGTTGGTTAAGTCTTCTATCAATTCTTCAATCTGCTTAGTTTCCCAATTATATTCTCTTTGGTAATACTGAACCGTATATTTATTATTTAACAGATTGCGAATATTCCCCGCATGGGCTGTTATCTTATTCATTCATTAATCACCTCGCTCATATTCTCAAATTCCCTCACATCAACTTTACCTGTTACTGCTTCAGAAATGAGGGACTGACGGTATTCTTTGAGTTTTTGGATTTGTGTACTTATATCAGATATTAAATCATCCATATTATTTGTCAGTTTAATCAAATATTCAACAATCTCTTCTTGCTCCTTAATATTAGGCAAAGGAACTTTTAAATTGCCAATAAAATCCCAACTTGCACGTGGCATTTTTGCTCCATATGTTGATGAATTAACTACATCAATAAATATCGGCGACAGCATAAATAAGTATAAGTACTCTGGCAACATATTAGAAGCAGTTCTTAACACAAGAAGTTCCGATGTGCATCTCCCATTAAAATCTGCAACAATACATTTGGCCAGATAAGGTCTTAATTTCCCAAATAATACATCGCCCTTTCTAAAAATATTCGCTGTCTCTCCAACTGCTTGTTGTTCATCGTTGTTATTCGTTAATAACTTTCCGGTTTTCGACTCAATACTTTCCAGCCCCACATAAGTTTTATCATTGTCACCATCACTTGCTTTTACATTTCTTATATTTGATAAATATTTTATTCTTCGTATATCCCAATGCTCCGGTATCTCCCCTATCCACTCAATCCCTGAATCCTTCATCCTAACATTTGGATTAAGTCCTTTAGTAACGGCTTCACTAATAATCGCTTGCCGCTTTTCCTGTAATAGTTCAATTACTTTTTCTTTATCAGCAATTAAAGCATCTATCTCGGCAGTTTTTTCGTAAAGAAAATTGGCAATGGCTTTTTGTTCGTTCATTGAAGGTATCAATAATTCAACCATCGACAAACTGCTATTTGATAATTCCATAAAAGTAGTCCCTTGTCCCAAAGCATTTAAATAAAAACTTATACTATATATCCAATAATAAAAATACTCGTGATTGATTACTTTAGTAGGAACTAAACTCTTACAACCTTGATTAGTACATAAATCTACACCAGCAATAGCAACATAGCCTATTGGTGCCCTTGTAGAAATAATAATACTGTTCATTGGCACTTTCTTTGCTGAACAATTATATAATCCATCTTCAGTAATCTTTCTTTCAGAATCCTTTATATAAACCTCGGTTAATTTACTTAAATCATTTGGTGTTATCCAAACAATTTCTCCATTCCAATAATTTTCTTCTGAACTGCTAGGTGTTCCTCCATTGACAATTTTAAATACTCTCTTTAGAGGCTTTACTTCCCACTCCTCAGGTATCTCCCCTATCCACTCGACCCCTGAACCCTTATACCTCTCATATCTCCTATAATTACTCATTCACCCATCACCTTCTTCAACTTCTCCTGAATACTATCCTCAAGTTCCTTAATCTCCTTTGCTATCTCTTCGGAAGGCCTTAGAGGCTCATATTTATAAAAGTGCCTTGTAAACGGTATTTCATATCCGATTTTAGTCTTACTTTCGTCTATCCAGGCATCAGGAATATGAGGTTTTACTTCCCGTTCAAAGTATTCATGAATATCCTCTTTCAACGGTACATTCTCAGTATCTCTTAAGTCTGAATCTGGTTCTGGATTACCCTTATTGTCTACACAAATGTCTGCTGTTTCATCCTTTTCAGATAAGGCAGATAATATAGCCTTTAATAGAGGGCTGTTCAAATTAATATCTACTGCTTTAAAAGTCTTTTTAAGTACCTTGGTAAAGGTATCCCTATTTTTATAAAGAACATTAGCATCCATTGTTTGTAAGGTATCTATTATTTGTCTTTGAGTTTTCTTGCCTTCCTCTATTTCTTGAAGCCCTGCTGCTCCTTTCTTCCTGGATTCAGCAAGTTTCTTAAAAGCCGTTTCATTGTATAAATTATTAATCCTCTCTTCAGTTACTTGGAAGTTAAGCCTTAAGGGTCTCTCCACTACTATTTTTTGATAACCAAAATCTTCATTATCAAAAATCTTGCAGTATTCGTTTTCTTTAAAATCCCCATATATCCTCGTAATTTCTTTTATCTGTTCCTCATTGATTTCATTTCTCTTGTTTCCAAGGCTCTTTCTCATTTTCTGATAGAAATCTACTGCATTGACCAATTGTATTTCTCCTGTCCTTACAGGACCCCTCATTAGGTCACTGTTCTTACGGTTGGTTACTATCCAAATATAAGTAGAAATGCCCGTATTATAAAATAACTGGTCGGGCAGTGCAATAATACCTTCCAGCATATCATTTTCAATTATCCAGCGTCTGATTTCCGATTCTCCTGAACCTGCATCTCCAGTAAATAATGGTGAACCATTAAAGATAATAGCAATACGACTGCCTTTTTCATCTTGCCTCATTTTAGATATTAAGTGCTGTAAAAACAAAAGAGAACCATCAGATATTCTGGGAAGACCCGCACCAAATCTGCCATCAAACCCATCTTTCTCATATTCTTCACGAATAAATTTCTCTGCTTTTTTCCATTCCACGCCAAAGGGGGGATTAGTAAGCATATACCTAAAGGTTGTGCCCCTGTGGCCATCTTCTGTAAAACTATCTCCTAAGATGATGTTATCTGCATTTTGCCCTTTTATAAGCATGTCGGATTTGCAGATACTAAAGGATTGGGGATTTATCTCCTGTCCAAATAATTCTACTTGTATTCCAGGGTTTAATTCTTTCAAGTGCTGCTCTGTAACCGAAAGCATGCCTCCAGTCCCTGCACAGCAGTCGTAAACAGTTGTAACAAGCCCTGGTTGAGTCAGTTCCTCATTATCTTCGTTTAGGAGAATATTTACCATAAGCCTTATAACCTCACGAGGGGTGTAGTGGTCTCCTGCCTCTCCATGTTCAGAAAATCTTCTTATCAGTTCTTCAAATATGTATCCCATTTCTGTGTTGCTTACTGCATCGGGATGCAAATCTATTTTATTAAATTCAGATATCACAAGATAAAGCAGGTCATTATCATTAAGTTTTGTAATCTGCTTATCAAAATCAAAATACTCTATGATTTCCCTAGCATTCTTAGAAAAACCATTAATATAATTCCTTAAATTATTTGAGATATTATCTGGCTCTGCTAATAACTTTTCAAAATCATATTTACTGGTATTATTAAATTCCTGATTTGAAATCCTATTTAAAACAGGGTCTACGTTTTGGAGCCCTGACTTCTTTAATGTTTCATACTTTTTAAGTACTTCCTCTTTAGTGGCTGCAAGAACACAGTCAAACCTTCTAAGTACAGCCATAGGTAAGACAACATCCCCGTATTGTTCTTTTTTATAAGGACCTCTTAAAAGTTCTGCTATACTCCATATAAAGTTAATTTTATCTTGAAAATTAATCAAATTTATCACTCCTATGTATTTTTCAATTCGGGCTTATCAAATTAGGTATTAGTATCTCATACCAAATTATATCATCTATACTTTAATATTCTATATCTTTTTAGGTTTTCCTTTGCATATTACATCTTATATAAAGTGCAATACTGTATATAAAGAAACATACCAAAGGCATGTAATAATTAGTCCTTTATTATGCAATAATAGGATTTTTCAAAGACAATGCCATATAAAATAGTTCATCTAAATACAGCATCAATTTTAATGAATTTATTTCAGTGTCATAGTTAACAGCCTGTCCATGAAATATTTTGTGCCTGCTAAAATCATGTACCCCATCTGGTTTTTCGGGATTAAATCTGACATAGAATGAATCCATACAATTAAAAGCATAACTAACAATAAATCCATCTAGTTCCTTTGCTTTCTCTTTAAAATTGTCATACAAGATACCAAATTTAAATGCCGTTACATCATAATTTCCCCTCATAAAGTCCCGAATGATGCCTTCAATCATTAGCGCCCATACTGGAACTGATAGGGAATACATTTCTAATTTATGAGCATAGAAAGCATCTTTAACCTTCTTTTCCCATTTATTAAAATACCCTAATTCATTCCATTCCTTTATTATCTCTTCAAGTTCTTTGTATTCACCAGATTTATAATAGTCAGATATTATTTTATCTACATCTTTCTGCTTTAGAGTTTCTTTATTTTTATAAATATAGTTTATTATTTCTATGGGAAGGGAACTAATAAACCACCATCCAAATTGGAGCATGGTTTTTGCCTTTTTATTTAAATTATCGCTAATATTTTTTCTTGCAAATAGAATTTGCTGTGTCTCCAATAAAAACGGTCTTATATTGCCAATGATATCCTGCTGCACATTTGCAAAATTAAATAACTTGTCATGATGTGTGAAGTTAAGTATTTTGTTTAATTCTGCTCCAAGTACTTGCATATGGCTCTGAATGCCACTATTCATGACATTTCTAAGTGTTTCTTGACTTTCTAATGCCGTTTTAACATATTCCATGTTGATTGGCTGTAATATATCCCTTATAGCATTTATTTCAGAATAATAGTTTTTAATTGTTTCATTAATAATACTCGTTGTTGGCACTAATACAGACTGCATTTCTATTATCGATTTATTTATACTCCTTTGTATCGGGTTAATAACTTCCATATATGTACCTATCATATTCCCCATCTTACTTGCAGTAGCCGCCAATTCCGTCAACGCAGAATTGCCTATAATGTTTTGATATATTGCTATATCAACCAAAGGAGGTCTTACTGTTTCTGTTATTCTACTTAGTTTTGATACTAACTCTATGCCTGGCAGTAAGTTTTTATAGTAGTCAGCAAAATCTAATTTAGGCTTTAATTGCTCTGCTACTTTTTTTATATGTTCTCTATACTTTTCTGTTTCTTTTTTATGTATCAAATAGAATTTTTGGAAGAAGTCATCTGTTTCTTCAGATACCTCTTCGGCAAATCCTTTTAAATAGTCTGAACTATTTATTATTTCTTCTCCTACTTTTTGCAAGTCATTATCTGATAAACCCTCTATGTCGTCTAAATCAAGAATAGGGAAGTCATCTCCCTGGTAAATAACTTTTTTATTATTGTTGATTATTTTCAAAGCCATTGTGCAGAATGATTTTCTATAACTTTCTGTTTCTTCAATGGCCTTTTCATAAGCGATTGCAGCATTCATGCTATAATAAACAGGTATTTTTAATTCTCTGCCATTCCAATTTACAGGTACCAATTTTATCGCTCTTTTATGGGCTTCTATTATATCTTCAACATTTGTTATTTTCTTTATATCTCTAGATTCTTTTTTCACAGATATCACCCTTTGTCCAAATACTGTTAATTCCATTTTACGACATATCTTTATAATCCTCAACAGAATTACGGCATTTTATCGACCATTAATCTGTTATAATAAAATCACATCTCTTAAGGAGTGTGCTTTTATTTGGACTACTTATCAATTATTAGCAATAAATAGTTTGTTATAGATGTTTTTAAGTACATATTTTGTTTGCAGAAGGTGCATTTTACCGAATGCTGCCTTCTGCTTTTCTTTTACTAGGGTCCTTTATTTTCTTTACTATATTTTAAATTAATTCATCTATACGCTTCATCAGTGTGTTTTTCCCTAGATAGTTTTCAATAAATATTACAGAAATCGGCTTATCTTCTTCATCATTTATTAAGTTCTTAATTGATGCATCATATCCTTGCTTTCTATACTCCTGAATTTCTGCTTCGATTGCATCAATGTTTGGTATGTTAATTGCTCCTGTATTAAGGACCTTATACTCAAACCATTCTCTCGGAATAATTTCAAAACCTGGCAGTTCCCTCTGAGCCCTTTCGTATATATATAAAATATCTGCTTGACTTGTTGTATTTGAAAGGTTCTTTAAACTATTGCTTCCATATTCTTTTGTCCAAATTATCATTTCTTTGTTCCATTCAAACTTCTTCAAACAATAGTCTTGCAATATATTTCCTTCGTCTTGCTTTAGTCTTGTTTGTCTATTTCTTTCCCATGATAATAATTCTTCAAATGTCATGGGTTTACTAAAGAACTTAATGACTAGATTCCCTGTACAGCACCTACATTCTTCATCATAATCGTAGTATTCTGTTGGTATGCCGGTAACTTCGAATTCACCCATTGAATTCATAAATTCTTTAATGCAGTAAAACCCTATATTATAGCAGTCTTTATCGTATTTACATTCTTCCAAATATGCAATTTCATCATTGCCTGCTACAACTTGAATACTTTGGAGCATGCCTTTGCTAACAACACTATACAGTTCCACCTCTCTGCCATCTTCAGATAGAAGATAATTGACTTTGATTAGTCTTTTACTTGTTCTATTCTTAACCGCCTTTTTATTTTCAGCACTAATTACCATTTCTAATTGTCTCATGGTTCATCTCTCCTTTTATTTTTAATATTGAATTCATATTTCCTTTTTTTATTATGCTGGAAGTGCTCCACTAGTGGAGCACCCAGTCATTCCTCACAAAATGTTTTCTAATCCACTTTTACATTAAATTTATTATGCTTCTTCTAATTTATCTGCAAAATACTTCTCAATTGCTTCATTGCAATCATTTTTTTCAAGCCATTCATATGCTTCCTCTGGTTCTAAAGGAATAATACCTTCGGTCCCCCATCCACATCCATAACCTGACTCTCCATACTTTGATAAGGCACCACCTGAATAACATAGGAACATACTACCTTTTTTGGTTATATATAATTCTTCATGCAAATAATTAAAGTCATCATTGCCAAGACCATTCCAGTATTTGCCCAATAATTCCGCCGTTTCTGTATTATAAACTTTACGATTGATTATTTTTTTCATATTTCATTTCTCCCTTGCTTTTTGATATAATACTATTAACAAATTTATTTTTTAAAATTTCCACTGTAAAAGGGGCATTCGGCAAAATGCCTCTTTTACTTCTTTGGTACTTGGTGCCCTAATCCTTACCATAGAATCATCTCCTTTTCCGACCCTCTATTATTGAACATAACACATGTTTTTAAAAAGTAAGGTGATTTACAAGATTTTAAAAACCTTCTTTAATAATCCATATCTCGTTTTTCTCCCCTTCTATTTTTGAGCATAACACATGAAAAATAGGCAGAATCGATTTTGTATAGGTCTTTAGTCCTATTTTGTATGTTTTAAAGAATTTTTTTATTTCCCCTTTGCTAGCCATGCTGTTTTAAATTTGTCATTAAAAAAACTGCCTACTAAAAAAGTAGACAGTTCCTCAAAGAAAAGATGCTATGACAAAACCTGATATCGGATTTGGATTTATTACTGTAATTACTATAATATCCCTATGTCAAGTTTACTTTTTACACCCTTAACACTATATCCTTAATCCCTTAACCCTATAATTATGTATATTAGTGGAGTTAGGGCAAAGGCTTAAGTTACAGGGGTTTTGATGGATTTTCATGCGACAAAAAAAGATGTGGGGAAATTACATAAATACTAAAAGGTAAGTACTTCCGTTCAAACGAAAATGCACTTGCCTATAATTATCCTTAAATCTTATCTCCTATATTCACTATGATTAGTAATAAGTTTATCTAGTTTTGTGCTTATTTCCAACAGTTCATTGTTTATTGCTACATTTGACTCCTGAACCACTTTTTTGTTTATATTATCTGTAAGCATTTCTATTTTCTGTTTTAAATCCTTTAATTCATCCGCTATATGTTTTACTTGAGCCTTTTTCCCATTCTTCTCTTTATATAGATTATTATCAGCCATATCAATCACCTTTTCCAGTTCGTATATAGAATCTGCGTAGGCTGAACCTGCGCTTATCTCAATATTAATATTTTCTCTTTCACATCTTTTCCCGATACTTTCCCTGATTCTATCTATTACCTTTTGAGCCGCACTTTCTTTGGTGTCTGCAAGTAATATAAAAAACTCATCCCCGCCACTCCTTATTCCGATATCCTGTTTTCTAATGTTTTCCTTTATGGCTTGCCCGACAATCTTTATTGCTATATCCCCAGTCAGATGCCCTTTGGTGTCATTTAAACACTTCAAATTATCTATATCAATAATAATTAATGTAAAACGTTTAGGCGTGGTACAACGCAACATATATGACATCAACTGTTCCCAGTAGTTTCGGTTATGCAGGCCTGTCAGGGAATCTATATACGCATAGTTTCGGTGTAATTGAATAAGAATCAAATAATATACTGCTTTATCTAAATTAACTTTATCAACAGTTACAATATAACGCTTAATCCTGTAATCAATAGTATCATTAACAGGTAAATGGTTGAAGATATTTATAGCCTCTAGGTACTCATAGGCAACATACTTATCGATATTGCTATAGCAAACTATACTTTCTTGGTTTATCAATATACAGACTGTCTTTCCTACATTAGTAAAATTCTCCATTTCATATTCTCCTATATAAATACAAAGATAGTACATTTAAATTAGTAGATAATGATATTCGTAATGCTTTTGCTAAGCAGGTCATATCCGCTTTGAAGCATAAAAAAACACACCTCCCTCTCACTTAATGCAGTGAAAGAGAAGTGTGTCCTTCCCAACAGTATATCCACATATTACCACGTCTTAGTTTTAAGTACAATAATTAATATTATTTCTTTTTTGCAATTAAAGTCCAACGGATAGCCGTTTTAGAGATAGTATCATGTTCTTCTGTCAATGTATCTACTTTAATATAATAGGGTCTTAGATTAAATTTGTAACTGTTTTTTACTAAAAACTCAGTTGCTTGTATAAGTGCTTTTACTGTCACATAAGCAGCCTTGACCCCTATACAATCTATGTGAACAATAAAATCCTTTGAGGCATGTTCAATTATAGCCTCTGAAACAGCGTTAATGTTACTGCTTGCAGATACTCTTAATACCTGTATATTCATAAAACAAAGTCCCTCCTTAATACTAATTTCAAGCATTATAAGTATGGATTTTGTTTTATTTCAAGTATCTTTGCTCTCTAATATTTACTTATGTAATGAAGTAGTATTATGTGAAACAGATTCTTCCCCAAATCTTGAATACTACTTTATGAATATTTCAGATGCACAATTGTATTGGCTAAAGCAAAAGTTTGATATGGATACAATTGAGGAAATCGATGAGAAGTCAACAATGTAAGATATTATTAACATAGTGGGTAAGATTATAAATGGTATTCCATTTGAACTTGATGAATATCTTTACCCTGAAAAATACACACCATCCACTTTAGTAGATGAAAATCCAAATCCTATTCTCATTGAACCTGAAGATATGCCCTTTTAAAACTTAATTTATAATAAAAATAGTTGACTTTTATATTTATCCTTTCCTATAATGCCTCAAACTTGGAAAGGAGATGATGTTTTATGAAAAATAAGCATCTTGAATCAGAAATTAAAACCCTATTAAGTAATGCCGAGAAGGTGTTGGGTAAAGCCTCTATTCAATATCAAAATTTGGACTATTACTTTGATATTCTATTAACCGTTTACGAGTACAACTTTGATAGTGAAAAAGATTTACTATGTGAATTGAAGCAATTATTAAATAAACTCTCTGAAAAAATGTCAGAACTAGAACCACAGCAGTTTGAAGAAAAATATCCACGTATAAGTCAAATGATTGATTCCTTGGATAAATACTTATCTGAATAATTATCTTTCAAGGCTTTCCAGTAACAAAACTGGGAAGCCTTTCTTATATAGATTTTTAATAAGATAATGGGTAAGAAATTTCAGTAACTACTACCATATTATGTATTTCCTCATTCCAAATTCCCTATCTCCCTTTAACCCATAACCCTTATTCACCATTCTAATTATGTTTTAGAATCACCTTTTTACTCCTTTCCCCTTAAAACCATTTCTAACCCTTTTTCCTTAGCCAAAGCATATAATACCTATCAAATTGCTCCGTTTCTGATGCAAAAAGGTACATTTCTAATAATTCATTCTTACTTATCTTCTTATTAAGGAAAGCAATTCTAAAATCGAGTTTCGCCCCTTAAAATGCAAAATATTTTTATCTAAAAACAAAATAGAGGAAATAAATTGCCTCGAAGCAATAATCTCCTCTATTTTGTCCGCTTATTAACACTCCCTAGAATGTCTGCATTAAAGGTATCATATTAGATATTATTTGTAAAGTGTATACCTCGTCGTTTCTTATCTGTAAACCTTGGTTCCTTTTAGTACCCAACTTTTTATTCCAGTTCATTTAGGAACCCCATAGTAAGGATATAAGGGATATGGGGTAAAAAATATCCTAATGAAATTTGTGGCTTATTGTATACTTACCATATATATTATCCAAGAAAAAAGCAGGAAGTTCTAAACTTCACTGCTCATAATGGCTATAGACTATCAAACATGCTGAATATGTCATCAGACAATACAGGCTGAGCATAATCATCATTATCTTTTTTACTGTTCCCTATAGTAATTCCTCCACATTCCGCTATCGCTTCCTTTAAAGCCTCCTTTATTTTCTCCTTATCAAAATCCTTATCATTTTTCCCCGTAAAACTTAATACTGCCTTAATAACGTAATCCGTTTTATATTTCTGTGCAGAAAGTATGTTATATACCTTAACATCTTCCTCTCTATCCATAGAAAAAGACAGGTTTATTCGTTTTGTTACCATAGCATCACCTTCTTAATTCTTGTTCAAGCAAAATTTTGAACCCTCGTGCATTAGCAAACTGGTCAAGAAAATCCGCATACCTTACTTTTGTTGATTCTTCAATATATTTCCGAAGCAACATACTTCCACCACCTGTGAAAACAGTAGGGTTACGGAATTCGAACCCATATTCCTCAATTTTGGCCAATATGTTTTCTACATACTCATTCGTCATTATTTTAATTATCTCTTTAACATCTGCTTCAAAAATAACAGGTTCTCTTCCTAATATAATATCTTGTATTTGAGTTTCAGTCAGCCTAATATTTGTTTTTAAGAGTTCCTGCTGTATATTCGCAATTAGCGTAATAATTCCGTCAGGGAGTGAGTAACACGATGCAGTGTCAATTATCCCGTTCTCCACTCTAAAAATATCTACAGTATAACCGCCAATATCTATAACATTACATAATATATCCTTATAACTGTTAAATACCGTAATAAGCGAAGCATACCCCTGTGGATACACCCTGCAATCAATAATATTAATTGCATAACCTTTTTTGTTAAAATTAAATTTAACATCCTGTCTTAAAAAATATTCCCGAAATTTTTTCTTAAGAGTTCCATAATTGACAATTGGAAGTCCTACTCCTAGAATTACATCTGATTTATCTTCTATCCTTGCTATATTTACAGCATCTGCAATTGCAGGTAAAGACATAATGAAAGTATCCTGATTAACTGTCTTATCCATCTGGACACTCAATCTATTACCTCCGATGCTATAAAACTTACCTTCATAAATTAACAAGTTGCTCGCTGAGATTGGCTCACTATTAGATTTAGTAAATCCTGACTCAGCAATATAGCCCTCACTTGTTTTTGTACATTTGTTTCCATTATCAAGTCCTAATAAAATCCTGTTTTCCATAGTAATTCCTCCATTTCTTTAATAAAATTTAAGTTCCTTATCGTTCTTTATAGTCGATGATTTTTTATAATTTCAAGTATTTCTGCAAAAAAAATTGCTTACCCAGCAAACTAGGTAAGCATACAAAATAAAATAATACGGAGGTTATTTCATTAACATTGTAAAATGCCTTAATAAACGTAAACATGTATTTTATAATAAATCATTCCCCACAAAGTCAAGTCTAATTTCTACTTTTTTAACTTAATTCCTATTTCCTTTTTACCCAAACCCCTTTTATATATTATGTATTTAGTAAATCTCTTCAAACCCTTTAATTCACGTCATTCGTAGAAGTTTTTAAGCGACAAAAACTAGTTTAGGGTATAGTAGGGAGAAGGTTTATTGGGTTAAGGAACAAGTATATGCACTATATTAACTTTTACTACAACGCCTTAACCCTTATACCTTTTTAGTTATTTCTTTACATAAATTCTAGCATTAAAATTTGACTTATCCCTGCTCTTCCGTATAATGTTAAAAATCAAATTTTGAAAGGATGAATTCTATGAGTGAAAATTTGTATATAAAAGATTTTAAAAGCCTAAAAGTATGGCAGAAGGCGAATGTTCTTGAGCAGGAGATAAGAGAATTGGTTAAAGGGTTTCCAAATTGTGAGCAATATAGGCTTACAGACCAGTTAGTACGGGCTGTTAGGAGTATAGGGGCAAATCTTGCAGAAGGAAACACCCAATTATTTATTAAAAGAGAACTATTCCATGCAAATGCTGCCCTTGGCAGTGCAGGAGAAGTAAGAAATCATCTTCTTACTGCTTTGCAGAATAATTATATTTCAAAAGAACAATATGAGATTCTGGATAATAAAACAACCGAGATTATCAAAATGCTCTATGGTTACATAAAAAGGTTGAAACTGGAGATAGGTAATGATTCAGATTTTAATAACTCCTAATAATGGTACAACAAGGGTTAAGGTTTCCATTTATACCTTAACACCTTATACCTTATTCCTCCTTCTAGCCTTCCTATACACATCTTTTAGCCCTACAGGTAATGTTGCCCATTTTAAAATTAGTGCAATCAATAAGAAAAAATGCCTTGGAAGACCGTTAATCCTCCAAAGCATTCTAAAAAATCCTAATAACCCTATTTTGAAAAAGGTTCCAAGCGTCAGGGTGTTAAAACACGTTGGCATTTGTCCTTTTCTGCTTATTATAGCAAACTTTATTCTTATCTTACCATTTAGTAGTTAAATATTTTTCATCAGTATGGCAGGTCCATAATAGTCATCTGTAGCAATCCCTATCTTCTGCACTTGCCATTCTAATACTTCTTGTCTATTACATTCTTTTTCTACTAAATCTATTGCTTCTTTTTCTGAAGCAGAAATAACTATACATCTAATTAATGACTCTGAATTCTTTTCTTCAACCTGATATATGTATAACCTTGGATTTACATGTTTTTTAGTGCCTATTATTCTATCTATTTTCTTTTCAAAGATTGCCAAACTATCATCCATCAAAATATGTCCATAATAGTGGTCAATTTCTTTAGTTTGCCCATTGGAATATTTAACTGTAGTAATACAAGAAGGCTGGTCTGTAATAAACTCCTCCCCTGGCTCATATATGAAAGACTTAAACCCAAAATCCTCAATCAAGTCATTTAATTGTTCTACCTTTTTCTTTGATATCTTCCAATGATGTTCCCCACTTTTATATACAAACATTTCTCCATGATAATTTACATTGCCCCCGTTATCTACTGTTACACTATAAACAGGGCAAGTTCCATAGCACATTGTTCTTTGCAATTTTATGTATTCGAACATGATAATCCCCCTATTAGCCTTCATATTCATATACTTATATACAAAACACTATATTCCATAGTGAATTAAGTATTTATCCTCACTAATTGCATTAGATAACTTTTCAATAAGCAATTGAAGTTCTTGTGATTTATAATGATTATTTGCCTTTATGATAATATCTCTAAATTGTTTAAGAGATTCTGGTGGGATGAGGGTTACCCCACAATAATCCAATCCATTTCCTGGTTGAGTTGTAACCTGAAAGTATGTTTTTATCGCCATTAGTTCTTCATTATATTTTATAATCATCTCTTCTAATAAGTCATCATCCACTGAAATACAATTGTATTTTTCAGGTTCATAATCGCTATACCATTTGTTTTCTTCAAAAGAATCTATTATTCCAAAATCATGCTTAGCCAAACTATAACCCCCCGCAAATGTATATAGCCTCCCTAATACACTTTTTATAAAAATTATGAATAATCTAAGTTCATATCACATTTGCTTGGAAGAATTGTTGTTATTATTTTTCTTTGATTTATAGTCTGATAAATTAACTCCCAAAATAGTAATCGTACAACAAAATATTGTAATGGCACTTGCCCTTGATATTCCAGTAACAATTGAAAATATAAGGCTTATTGAAGAAATAACAAGTGCAAGTCCAGAAATAATTACTGCTATCTTAGCCCTCTTGACTTTATCTTTCATCTTAATGCACCCCTATTGATTAAAATTTTTAACTTTATAGTTCCGTAATAATTTACTGATACATTTCCTATACTCACCTCATAATTCTTAATCAAAAGAATAACTTAATACGTCATATTTTACTAATCCATACTACATACCTTTATTTTACACCCTATAACCTATAAAATCATCTGCATTTTTATACCATTTTTATACCTTACTACTTTTTAAGCAACTCTCCTAATACCCTCTTAGCCTCTTCCACAACCTGTTTCCTATATTCATATAAATAATACAACTATATTTTCATTTTGATGGAACTTTATCAGTTATAGTTTTGTTTCTCTTTTTCTAAATTTGTCATACTATCTTTTTGGGAAACAGAAAATACAAGGCATGTTCTATAGGAAATGCAAATAAAGTCCTTACATGAACTTCCTACAAATACAAAACTCTTATACCTTAAAACCTTATTGAATCTCGTATTTTCAATACTTCCCCTTGTTCCTTATACCTTCCAATATCACAACTTTATTTTCATAATAAAAGAACTTTACCATCCATAAAAATATTTTTTCTTTTTCTAAAACTTACTTTTATCATTTCTGAAACAGATAAAACACGCCAAGTTCTTATAAAAAGTAAATAATGTCCTAATTTCTTTTCCCTTTTATCCACATTTCCCTTATATTTTATATACTTTATCCCCATTCTTGTATCAAGAAATGTGGGTAAAACACCATCTAAGAACTTTATTTTCTTTTTGTAACTACTTTTCTGTTTCTAATATTTTTCACCACATCATTTTTAGAAACAGAAAAAAAGGCCTATGTTGTATAGTAAAAGTAAATAAAGTCCTATTACAAATTACCTTTAATCTCCATATTCCTTTAACCTTAAATCTGAACTAAACCCTGTATTATCAATACTCACCCTTATTCCTTGGCTCTTTTACTACCACTACTTTATTTTCTTTTTACAACAACTAATTAACCCCTATATCCTGCCCTTTTTATTCCCTATATTCCTTACCCCTAAATCCTTAATCCTAACTATATGTTCATCAAACAAACTCCTCACCTTTTTCAAATAAAGTTCTCTCACCAACACCCCTCAAACCCTTGAAAACACTGACCTGTTATTCTCTACCATTTATCCATTTAATTCCTTAATCCTTGAACCTGCACCACTAAAGTACTTATATTTCTTAAAAATCAGGGCAAAAAATGAAAATAAAGTTCTATTAGGATTGAGGAAATAATAGGATTTAGGAACTAGGGATAAGGGGAGATTTTGTCCATTTATTCTTCCATTTTCTTATCCATTCAATCTTCCAATCCATTGATTTATCTGACTTTTAGCCTTGTCTCTTTTTTCTATATCCGTCGTAAACTTCTAATAAAAAACATGGCCTACAGGGCTTTCCTTAACCCTAATAAACCATGTTTCCTAATACTACTTTATTTACTTCCTATCGAGAATTTGCATAATGATAGGACTTTATTTGATGGAGACACTTTTTATATCTCTTCTATATTTCTTTTCTTCCCTCTAGTGCTTTTGATAAAGTAACTTCGTCAGCATACTCTAGATCTCCCCCTACAGGAACTCCGTGAGCTATTCTAGTTACTTTAACTCCTAAAGGCTTCAATATTTTAGATATATACATAGCTGTAGCTTCCCCTTCTACATTGGGGTTTGTAGCTACAATAACTTCTTTTATATCTCCATTTATCCTTCTTATAAGCTCTTTTAGTCTTATATCATCAGGACCTCTGCCTGCCATAGGTGAAATGGTTCCATGAAGTACATGGTAAACACCATTGTATTCTTTAACCTTCTCCATGGTCATTATGTCCTTTGGCTGTTCAACCACACAAATAGTAGCCTTATCCCTGCTAGGATTTGCACATACAGCACAAGGGTCTGTGTCTGTGAAATTACCACAAACCGAGCAGTACTTTATGGTTCCTCTAGCTTTTACTAGTGCTCTAGCAAATCCATCTACTTCTTCTTTAGGTAAGTTTAAAATGTGTAGTGTAAGCCTTTGGGCAGTTTTATGTCCTACTCCTGGTAACTTTGCAAATTCTTCTATTAGTTTTTCTATTGCTATAGGATAAAACTCCATTTCTTTAGCTTTATAAAACCTATTTTCTTTTAAATGTTAATTTTATAGATTTTATTCATACACTAAGCTTCATTAAAGTATAAATTTACAGTACCCTTAGTGTACATAATAGCATTTATATACTGCTATACCGCAAGCCAACGGTGCTCCTTTCTTCATTATTTTTACCTAATGCCTATGATATTCTAGAACATTCCTGGTAGGTTCATTCCTCCAGTTATTTTGCCCATAGCACTAGCTGTAGATTCTTCTGCTTGTCTTAAAGCTTCATTGCATGCTGAAAGAATTAAATCTTGTAGCATTTCTACATCATCTGGGTCCACTACTTCTGGTTTTATTTTTATGTCTACTATTTGTTTTCTTCCATTTGCCACTACTGTAACAGCTCCACCGCCAACAGTAACTGTAAACTCCTTATCTTCAAGCTCCTTTTGCATATCTTCCATTTGCTTTTGCATCTTTTGAGCTTGCTTTATTAAATTATTCATATTTCCTCCGCCCATTCCTGGGAATCCGCCTCTTGCCATAATCATTACCTGATTTTAAATATTATACATGCTTAATGTCCATACAATATTTTTATGCTACTAAAATAGCACAGTGGTATTTCATTTTAACCACAAATCAGGCTTTTCACCTACCTTTCATTAAATATTCTTATTTATTAGGAATGTACTTATATTAAAATCCTTTATTAATAAAAACTTTAATATAATACCTTTATTACTGAATTTATAACATTTTATTATAAACCTACTCTAACTAAACTTAACACCAAATTGCATTTAACATAAAATTCTCTATTCCCTAGTCAAAAATATTGTGGAATACCTAAAAATTATTTATACTGTAGAACTTAAAACTTATTTGCTAAAGTTTGCTTATCTGTTTATCTACTTATTTACTTATCTGCCTATCTAATTATCCAAACTTTTACCTATTTACTTTTTAATTTAAATTTTAAACATCACCATTAAGCATTACTTCAAAACATCTACCATGCAATACACATATATTATATCAAATTTATTAACCAATAACTATATATTGATTTACTCCTATGCAATTGATAGTAAAACCTATTCATCAATTATCTCTATCATTTCCTCCGGGAAGTTTTCAGTCAATATTTGTTCTGGTGTCTTCTTTATTTTAACCTTCTCATCTACAACATATATAACCTTAACCTTCTCCTTAAGCACATCTGAGAAAATTTCATCTATTATTTTTCTATTTTCATCTTTTTCTAGTCTCTTTTTATTGAAAGCAAATTCTTTATCATATTTTATCTGTATTATGCCACCGCTGCAAGCAATAACTCTTCCAGTCATTAATGAAGCATAAATTACCATCTTTCTCTTAGCCTTAAATACTTCCAATATATCCTTCCAAGATTTCTTCACTTCTTCTAGGCTTAGAGTAGAATTACTATTTACTTCTTCAACATATATACTTGTTTCTTCCTTTATATCTTCGTTTTCCTTTTTTACTCTTCCCTTAATTTTTTCTTCTATTTTTTTAACCCTATCGTCTACATTACTTTCATTATTTTCTGCTACTACTTTTATATTTCCCTGTTTTATAATATTCTCAAGTTTATTTATTCGTGCCAATAATATTTCCTTAGAAGTATCATATTGCATTTTACACATCTTTATTACTGCCATCTCTAAATAAATTCTACTTTGTTTACTCCATTTAGTTTGTTCTTCTGATTCCTGAAGAATTCTTATGTATCTCATTATTTCTTCTGTTCTAAGTTTTTCAGATTGAACCTTTAACATCTGTATATTTTCACTGGACATATCCAGTACTTCTTCTGGATTTTCTGTAACCTTAACCATTATTAAATTTCTCATATGCTTTATCAAATCTCTTGTAAACATATGAATTTCCTTACCGCTAAATACTATATCATCTATAATTTTTATGGATTCTTCCACATTTTCATCTATTATTGTATCCACTAATTTAAACAAATTATCATTAGTCACAAGTCCCAGCATACTTATTAAGCTTTCATACTCTACCTTGCCATCACCCATGGATATAGCTTGATCTAGTACACTAAGTGCATCTCTCATGGCTCCATCAGATATTCTAGACACTAATGAAAGACTTTTGTCATCAGCCGAAACACCTTGTTCATCTACTATTTTCTTCAATCTTACAAATATATCTTCACTCTTTATTCTTCTAAAATCATATCTTTGACATCTAGACAATATAGTAATAGGAAGTTTCTGAGGATCTGTTGTTGCCAATATAAATATTACATTGCTAGGGGGTTCCTCTAATGTCTTTAAAAATGCATTTACGGCCCCCATAGAAAGCATGTGAACCTCATCTATTATATAAACCTTGTATTTAGCCTCTTGCGGAGGATACTGAACATCATCAATTATATCTCTTATTTTGTCCACACCATTATGTGATGCTGCGTCTAATTCTGTAACATCTATAGCTATACCAGCATTTATTTTTTTGCACATATCACATTCATTGCATGGCTCCCCATTTACAGGATTAAGACAATTTACTGCCTTAGCCATTATCTTAGCAGTAGAAGTTTTACCTGTTCCTCTTGTACCACACAAAAGGTATGCATGGGCAATTCTATTGTTTTTAATTTGATTTCTCAAAGTAATAGTAACATGTTGTTGTCCTACCACTTCTTCAAAATTTCTTGGCCTCCACTCTCTGTACAATGCAGTATACGCCAACCCTCTTCACCTTCTTCTAAATTTATTAATAAGTTTTTACTTATATGTATTTTATTATACTAAAACAATAGTCCATAGTAAAATTTATTTTAATCAATTCAGAAGTTTAGCGCTTAAAAATTTTTGGGGCGTGAGCCCGCTGATTTATAATGAATGATTGAGGGTTAGGTTAAAAACCATAAATTCTGATTTTTGCTGGAAATTTTAGAGAAAAAATTTGCATAATAAAAGCATCCTTTTTATAATAGTTTTTACTAGAAACCAACTTAAAAAGGATGCTGATAAAATGAGTAAAAGTTATTTAAAACAATTACTTACTTATATTAATAAGGTATACGATATAGGTGAAAAAATCAATAACTTAAAAGATAAAAGAATAAAATCTGATGTAAAAATTTCAACAATTACCTTCGTGGTGTTATTTGGATTTATGCTTCAGATAAGAAGTTTCAATAGATTAGAACATTGGCTTAAAAAAGGCAAGTTTAAAAAAGTAATACCTAAAAAAACTAAAATGCCACGCATTGATGCCGTTAGGCGCTCCTTAAGTGATTTTGATTTAGATGGATTAAAAGAAATTCATAAACATATAATAAAAACCATTGTAAAAAATAAAGTATTTAGAAATGGTACTATAGATAAATTAAAAGTAGTTGCCATA